>JANMRJ010001191.1:0-2924 GCA_031370985.1 Acidimicrobiales bacterium | reverse complement strand
CTGCTGCTCCTGGTTCATGTCGTCACGACCCCTCATTCGTCGCCGGCCAGCTGGCGGGCACGCTCGTCAGCGAGCATGGCGTCGACCAGCTCGTCGAGGTCTCCCTGCAGCACCCGGTCGAGGTGGTAGACGGTCAGGCCGATGCGATGGTCGGTGACCCGGTTCTCCTTGTAGTTGTAGGTCCGGATCTTCTCCGACCGGCCCCCGCCACCGATCTGGCTCCGCCGGGCCACCGACATCTCGGCGGCTTGGCGGTCCTGCTCGGCCTTGAGGAGCCGAGACCGCAGGACCACCATGGCCCGCGCCCGGTTCTGGATCTGGCTCTTCTCGTCCTGCATGGCGACGACCAGACCGGTGGGCAAGTGGGTGATCCGCACCGCCGAGTCGGTGGTGTTGACCGACTGACCCCCGGGGCCAGTGGAGCGGTAGACATCGATCTTGAGGTCGTTCTGGTCGATGTGGACATCGACCTCCTCGGCCTCGGGCAGCACGGTCACCGTCGCTGACGACGTGTGGATGCGGCCCTGGGACTCGGTGACCGGCACCCGCTGGACCCGGTGCGGGCCGCCCTCGTGTTTCATGCGATTCCACACGTCGTCGCCCTTGAGCAGGAAGGTGACCTCGTTGAACCCGCCCATGTCGGAGGGGTCGGCGCCCAGCACCTCCAGCTTCCAGCTGCGGCGGTCGGCGTAGCGGGCGTACATCTCGTGGAGGTCCTTGGCGAAGAGGTTCGCCTCCTCGCCGCCCTCGGCGCCCCGGATCTCGACGATGACGTTGCGATCGTCGTTGGGGTCGCGGGGTAGGAGCAGGACCTGCAGCTCCCCGTCGATGCGGGCGATGGTGACCTCGGCCTCATCGATCGACGCCTGGAGGAACTCCCGGTCGTCGCCGCTCGATTCGCCCAGCATGCCCCGCGCCGCCTCCAGGTCGCCGGCGGTGGCGCGGTGCTCGCGGAAGGCGAGCACGATCGGCTCGAGCTCCTTCAGGCGCTTCGAAAGCTTCACGTAAGCGCGCTGGTCGGCGAAGACGTTGGGGTCCTGGAGGCGGACCAGCACGTCCTCATACTCGGTCTCAATGCCGGCCAGGCGTTCGAACATCGGGGCCAGGCTACCGCCGTGCCCACGTCTGCCCCAGATCGGCTCGTACAGTGACCGGCGCGAGGAATGGCCGTCGCGCTGGTGGCCGCCGTCAACGTCGTCGTCGTGGTCGGGGGCGTTCTTTCTCTAGCCTCCGGCGGGTCAGCCCGGCCGGTGCTGGCGCCGGCGCTCACGTCGACGACCGCGCCCCTGGCAGCTGGGACACCCTCGACGCCCCGGCCCGGTGCGCCAGCGCGGCCGAGCGGGTGCGCCGGCCCAACCCGTGACCGACGACCTGCACCTGGCGGGAGGCCGGCGTGAGCGCGGGAGGTTCCCGCCGCCCGTCGGCGACGCGCCATGGGACCGGCCCCGCATCGAGATCGACGACGCCGAGGTGTTCGCCACCCTGCTCGGGCCGCTGGTCGACGGGTGGCGGGCACTGACGACGCGGCCGGCGCCGGCCCTGGCTGCTGGAGGCCCAGTTCTTCACAGCAGGGTGAGGCAGACGCCGAGCACGCACAGCGACAGGAGGTGCTGGGGCGCCGGCGGGGTCGTGACGGCGGCGGGGTCGGCCGGCGTCGGGGCGAGAGCCACCACGGCGGACGGTGGGACAAAGCCGGCTGGCGCCGGCACGGCGGTCGCCGAGCGGGCGGTCGACGACGACGTACTGGGGGAACCGGACCTCGCCGCCGGGGTGGAGGCCGGCGGCGGCGCGGCGGCGGTCACGGCCGGCGGCGTCGCGACCTGCTCCCTGCTGGCGGCCGGCGCAGCCGCCGGCGGTAAGACGGACCGGGGGATGTCGGTCGCCCGGTTGATGTTCGAGAACACCGTCAGGCTCCAGGCCAGGAGCACGAGCAGGGCGCAGCCGGCGTAGAGCACGGATCGCCGGCGGGCCGCGGGGACCAGCTCCGGCTCGGTGCCCGCCTCCCACTCCTCGAAGAATGCTCGGAGCTGGCGATGGGCGTCGAGGTGCGCCCGCTCGTCGCGCGGATCGGGCGAGCCGTGCCCACACTTCGGACACAGCCAGACCGCCGCCGTTCCCCGTACAACCTCCACGACGAGATCATCGGCACGGCCGGCGCCAGACTTGAGTCCTTTCTTGAAAAACTGCGGTGGTGTTGTGGATCTCAGGATCCACGGTGACCGGATAGCGACGGGCCGGGTCGTCCAGCCAGGCCCGGTCGAGGCGGACCTCCAAGGCGGTGCCGCCCTTGAAGGCGATCAGGGCATAGGTGACGCCCTGGGACATAAGCTCGGCGGTGGCCAGGGCTCGGTAGGCGGCTTCGAGGGGTTCTTCTTGTCGAGCCAGTTCTCGTGCTTGTCGGGCGAAGCCGGGACGCCGCAGCAGGGGCCCCATGGGACTGGCGCTCGGCGGCGCTGTCTTCGGTCTCGAAGTGCTGGGTTCTTCCGTCGTCCATGGCAGAGTTACCGAGTGTTTCCTGCACGCCGCGTCAGCCGCCCCCAAGCTGGCCGAACGACAATGCAGCTGGCCCGAGCACGAGGCCCATGATGGGCGGGAAGATGAACAGGACGAGCGGGAACATGATCTTGATCGGCAGCTTGGCCGCCTTCTCCCTGGCCCAGGCCCGCCGCCTGGCTCGCACTTCGAGGGCCTGCGACTTCAGGACGCGGCCGATCGGGATGCCCAGGGCGTCGGCCTGGAGCAGGGCCAGGACGAGGGTCCGGACGATGTCGATGTCGACCCGGTCGCGCATCTCCTGCAGCGCCTGCTTGCGGGGCAGCCCGAGCTCCATCTCTTGCAGGGCGATCGCCAGCTCGTCGGTGAGAGGCGACTTGAAATTCTGGCACACGATGCTCAGCGCCGACTCGAACCCGCTCCCGGCCTCG
>JANMRJ010001157.1:0-3310 GCA_031370985.1 Acidimicrobiales bacterium | reverse complement strand
GCCCGAGACGTTCGACCGCCTGAGTCCCAAAGCCGATCTGGCCCATGCCCTCGGTGCTACCCTCTACACCCCGTCGCTGCACCCGCGCCTCCATGAGCGGCTGTCGAGAGCGATGTCCGATGGCGTCACGTCGGCCGTCGTGTGTCTCGAGGACTCGATCGGCAACCACGAGGTGCAGGAGGCGGAGGCGAACCTCGCCGTCCATTTCAGTCGGCTCCTGGAGCAACCTGCCGCACCGCTTCCGTTGATCTTCCTCCGGGTGCGCGATCCGGAGCAGATCGCCCGCCTGGCTGCCCTCATCGGCGAAGCCATACACATCGTCGCCGGGTTCGTGCTTCCGAAGTTCTCGGCCGAGAACGGCCCGACGTGGCTCGCCAGTGTCGCCGAGGTCGCGGTCGGGGCCTCGCTCCCGATGTACGTGATGCCGGTGCTGGAAGGACCGGAGGTGCTCTACCGCGAGCAGCGGCTGGCGGAGCTCCTCGCTCTTGCCGACCTCTTCGAGGAGCACGACGACCGGGTGCTGGCGGTGCGGGTCGGTGCGACCGACCTCTGCGGCCTCCTTGGCCTCCGCCGGCGCATGGACGAGACGATCTACGACCTGGCGCCGGTCCGGGACTGCATCGCCGACATCGTGAATATGTTCGGGCGGCCGTCGTCGAAGCTGGTCATCACCGGCCCGGTGTGGGAGTACTTCGATCGCCAGGAGCGGATCTGGAAGCCCCAGCTCAGGGAGACGCTGTTCGAGCGGCACTCTGAGACCGGCCGGGCCCTGCGAGCCCGACTGATCAGCCGCCACCTCGACGGGCTGATCGGCGAGGTGGTGGCTGATCGCGCCAATGGTTTGTTGGGGAAGACGGTCATCCATCCGTCGCATGTCCGCGCCGTGAACGCGCTCAGTGTCGTGAGTCTCGAGGAGTACCAGGATGCGCTTGCGATCCTTCGCTTGACTGGGGCAGGGGCCAGCGCATCGGCCTTCGGCAACAAGATGAACGAGCCCAAACCGCACCGAGCCTGGGCCGAGCGCCTGCTGGCCCGCGCCAAGGCCTTCGGCGTCTACCGCGAACGGGTCTCGTTCGTGGAGCTACTGGATGACTGACGCGGTGGCCGACGCGTGCTGACGGTGCCGCCGGCGCCCGAGGTCAGCGTCAGCTATACGAGCGTTCCTGACGGGCTCGACCCGTCGTCCATCTTCGGCGTGGCCCGTCGGATCAACCCGCGTCGATCGGCCCTCTTCGTCAGCCTCGTGCTGGGCAAGCACGTGCCGGTCGACCCGGCGATCTGCCTCTTCGTCGGTCTGCATCTGGCCGCCAAGGTCCGGGCCGACGCCGGTGCCGATCCCGCGCCACAGCTGTCGTTGGCCGAAGGGCTGGCCCGCCCGGGAGCGGCGCGGGCGATAGTCGACCGGGCCCGGCGCGATGGTGATCGTGCCGGACCGCCGATGCACGTGATCGGCTGCGCAGAGACGGCGACGGCGCTCGGCCATTTGGTGCGCGACGGCCTTCCCGGGGCCGACTACGTCCACACGACGCGGCGGGTAGAACCGGGCTGGCCGCCGGTGGTCACCTTCAGTGAGGAGCACTCGCACGCCGTGCACCACCGGATCGTCCACCAGGACCCGCAGTACCTGCGTGACGACGCGCCGGTCCTGTTCGTCGATGACGAGCTGACGACCGGTCGGACGTTGCTCAACGCGATCGCATCCATCCACGCGTTGGCGCCCCGCCCGCTCTACCGGGTCGCCAGCCTCCTCGACTGGCGCGACGCCGCGGCGCGCGACGCCTTTTCCCGCACCGAGGCCCGCCTCGACACCACGATCGCCGTCACGTCGCTCGTCGCCGGCGAGGCGAGCTGGGCCGAGGCGTCGTTCCCGCATCCCGCGGAGGCCGACGCCGCCGGACCGACACCCACCGATGGGCGCGTCCTGCGCCACCGGGTCTCCTATGGGCGCGCGGTGGCCCGCCACGGGTGGGACGCCGACGATCAGGAGGCGTTCGAGTCCCACGCCGAGACCGTGGGCGAGCAACTGGCTGCAGTCCGCAGTGGTCCCCGCGCGCTGGTGCTCGGCACTGAGGAGTTCATGTACGCCCCTCTGCGGGTCGCGTTGGCGATGGGAGACGGCGTCGCCTATCAGTCCACAACCCGAAGCCCGATCGTCGCCGCCGACATCGATGGCTATCCGATCCGGCAGAAGGCTGCCTTCGTCAATCCGGCGGCAACGGACCGCACGAGCTTCGTCTACAACGTGGCTGCCGGAGCCTACGACGACATCTTCGTGCTCTTCGACGACGAACACGGTGATGCGGAGACCGCCCCGCTGGTGGCTGCCCTCACCGCCGCCCGCCCGTCGGCGCTCCATCTGGTCGGCGCCGGCCCGTGACGGGACCGAGGCCGGGGACGGTCGGGTTCTCCGGCAGCTACCCACCCGAGGATGTGACCTTTCTGCTCAAGGACGTGTCCGGGCTCATGGCCGAGAGTCCGCTCGACGAACGCGAGCGGGCGATGCAGGGAGGCGGCCATTACTCCGAGCGGTTGCCGGTCGAGTACCGACCGTCCGAGCCCTACACCGAGCTCTTCCATGCCGCGCTGGCCACGGGGGCCCGGCGGATCGCCCTGCTGGCGGCGATCGCCGCCGAACGTATTCTCACCGCTCGGGGCCCCGACATCGTCCTGGTCTCCCTGGCCCGGGCGGGCACGCCTGTCGGCATCCTTGTGCGCCGGTACCTCTTGGCCCGGCTCGCCCTCGACGTCCCGCACTACAGCGTCTCGATCATCAGGGGCCGGGGCATCGACGGCAACGCCATCGACTTCATCCGTCGCCGCCACCCCGGCCTCGCGCTTCAGTTCGTCGACGGGTGGAGTGGGAAGGGGGCAATCCAGCGCGAGCTGACTGCGGCCTGCTCCCGGCTCGGCCTCGACGACCGATTGGCCGTCGTGGCCGACCCCGGCAACTGCGCGGCGCGGTTCGGGACTCGAGACGATGTCCTCGTGCCCAGCGCGTGCCTGAACGCCACCGTGTCGGGATTGGTGAGCCGCACAGTCCTCAACGACCTGATCGGTCCCGACGATTTCCATGGCGCCAAGTTCTACGCCGAGCTGGAGGCGGAGGATCTCTCCCAGTCGTTCGTCGACACCGTCGGCCGGCACTTCGACGACGTGGCGGTCGAGGCCGCAGTCGAGGCCCACCGCCTCGACGCCGACGATGCGCCGCCCTCATGGGCCGGGTGGGCCGCGGTCCAGCGCATCGCCCGGCTCCACGGGATCGACGATGAGAACCTGGTCAAGCCCGGCGTCGGAGAGGCGACGCGGGTGT
>JANMRJ010001110.1:0-1132 GCA_031370985.1 Acidimicrobiales bacterium | reverse complement strand
CGGACGCCGGCTGGTAGGCTGGGCGATGGCTTTCGACAATGTGCTGGTCGTCGATTTCGGCGCCCAGTATGCGCAGCTCATCGCCCGACGGGTGCGCGAGGCGCACGTGTACAGCGAGATCGTGCCCCGCACCATGCCGCTGGCCGAGATGCTGGCCCGCAAGCCGGCGGGGATCATCCTCAGCGGGGGGCCGGCGTCGGTGCATGTGCCCGGCGCGCCGTCGATCGACGAGGCGCTCTACGACAGCGGCGTGCCGGTGCTCGGCATCTGTTATGGCGCGCAGCTCATCGCCCAGCAACTGGGCGGCGAGGTGGCCCGCACGGGCGTCGCCGAGTACGGCCGCACCGCACTGGAGCAGACCGCCGGCTCCGGCCTGTTCGCCGGCCTCCCGTCGGAGCAGGACGTATGGATGAGCCACGGCGACTCGATCGTGCGGGCGCCCGAGGGGTTCCGGGTCACCGCTCGGACCAGCGCCGTGCCGATCGCGGCCATGGAGGACGTCGACCGGGCGCTTTATGCCGTGCAGTTCCACCCCGAGGTCGCCCACACCGTCCGTGGCCAGGAGCTGCTGAAGCACTTCCTCTACGACGTGTGCGGCTGCCTCCCCCGCTGGACGATGACGTCGATCGTCGAGCAAGGGGTTGAGGCCGTCCGGGCCCAGGTGGGCACCGAGAAGGTCATCTGCGGCCTCTCCGGCGGTGTCGACAGCGCGGTGGCCGCCGCCCTCGTGCACAAGGCGGTGGGCGAACAGCTCACGTGCGTATTCGTTGACACGGGCCTTATGCGGGCCGGCGAGGCCGACCAGGTCGAGGACACTTTCCGCCGGCAGTTCCAGGTCGACCTCGTCCATGTGAAGGCGGCCGACCGGTTCCTGGAGGCACTGCGCGACGTCGACGACCCCGAGCTGAAGCGCAAGGCCATCGGCCGCACGTTCATCCGGGTCTTCGAGGAGGTGGCGGCCGATTTCTCCGACGCCCGCTTCCTGGTCCAGGGCACGCTCTACCCCGACATCATCGAGTCGGGCACCAAGGATGCGGCCCGCATCAAGTCGCACCACAACGTCGGCGGGCTGCCCGACGACATGCAGTTCGAGCTGGTCGAGCCGCTGCGGAACCTGTTCAAGGACGAGGTC
>JANMRJ010001099.1:0-2002 GCA_031370985.1 Acidimicrobiales bacterium | reverse complement strand
CCCCGGTGGTGGACCACCGGGGCAACGGTCAATCGGAAAAGCAGATCTGGTGGCCGCCACCGCGCAGTTCTCGTGGCCGCCAGCGTTCAGTTCTTTGGCCGTCTCCGTTCAGGATCTCATGGCCGCTGACAGCCGCTGCATCCAGTTGTGGTGGACCGATATGCCGGTCGTGTCCCAGTTTCAACCCTCGGCTGACTATTCCGGAGTTCCGTACACCCAGTCCGGAGTTTTCGTACACCCCCGTTCCACCCGGTGTCGGAGGCCGCATAGCGGCCGGCGTTTCTAGCCCCGATTCACCTCTTCCTTTGGTTGGTGGTCGTCGTCATGCCAGTCCCGTTGGGCACACGGTTTGACCCGAGCCAGTGTGCCCGACGTCTGTGGTGATTGAAAGGGGGTGGGTTCAGGTCGTGGGCGGGCTCCCTTCTGACCGGAGACCCCGAGTTGGTGTGGTTCCATCACCGGCCCGGAAGGGCCGGGGGGAGGGGGGCCGCAGGCGGCGCCAAAAGGCGTCGCCGCAGGCTTGGGGGAGGGCCCCTCCCCCAAGCGCTGGGCCGAAGGCGGGACCCAGCGCTTGAAAGGATGCGCCCGGCGCCAGCCGGGCACCTTCTGCTCAGTGACCCCGGGAATGATGACTTCGGCCCCACCTGTCAGTGACGGCATGATCGGGGTTGGATGGGTGGTCTCAAGTCATGGGCGGCACCGGTCCTGAACGGTGACCGGCCGAGCCACCGGCGTGCTGCGGCCGGGCGAAGCGTTGCCAGGCACTGGCCCGGGTGACGCCGAGGAGGTCGGCGACCTCGGCCCAGGAGTAGTCCTGGTCCCGGGCGTCGGCGACGGCCTGGGGAAGTCGGTGTTCGGCTTGGGCCCTGAGGCTGGCGAGGAGATGGAGGGTGACGCCGGCGTCGCCGGGCCAGAGCTGTCGCTGCGTGCCCAGGGTGCCCAGCGCGTCGTCGAGCACCGCTCCGGCGTCCTCGCCGGTGGCGGGTGAGAGGTAGTGGTTGCGGCGGGTCTCCCTCATGGTGTGTGGATGTCCATACAGTGATCCAAGGCGGATGTGGGTGTTCCGACGGGCAGGACCAGCGGACCGGGCGTGAGGGTGCTCATGACTTCTTCTTGTTGGCCCGGGGCAGCACCCCGTCGCCCGTCGGTGTGCTCGTCGCGCTCGTGGTCCCGGGCGTGGGCGACCAGCTCCTCGGGCATGACCCGCCGGCGGCAGCGTCTACACCAGTGCTCGATCGTCCAGCGCTCGGGGAGCAGCCCGAGCGGCGTCGGGGGAAGGTGGACAACGACGGTGCGGTAGGTGACGGTCATCGTGGCGCCTCCCCGCCGCTGCCGGCCTCGTCGTGTGGCGGTGCGGCGGCGGGCGCCTTCGCCCCGTTGCGGCCACGCGAGCCCTCATCGACGCCAGCCGTCTTCGATGCGCTCTCGGGACGGCGCATGGACTCGCCGGCGAGCTCGATGCGGTGCAGGTTCTGAAGCACCCGGTCCAATACCGCGGCGGCCACGGTCGGCTCCCCCATGGCCTCGTGCCACATGGCGATCGGCAGCTGGCTGGTGATGATCGTCGAGCGCAGCCCGGCCCTGTCCTCGATCACCTCCAGCACGTCGGCCGCCTGGTCGGCGCTGAGGGGCCTCAGTAGGAAGTCGTCGATCACCACGACGTCGATGCGGGCCCAGGAGGCGGTGAGGCGCTGGAAGCGTCCGTCGACGCGGGCCATGGCCAGCTCGTCGAGCATCCGGCTGGCCCGCAGGTAGAGGGCAGTGTGGCCCCGGCGGATGGCGGCGTTGGCCAGGGCGCAGGCCAGGAAGGTCTTCCCCACACCGGTCGGGCCCACGACGGCGATGTTGTGGTGGGCGCGCACCCAGGCGCACTCGGCCAGGGACAGGACCACCGGGCGCTCCAGGCCCCGGGGCCGGCGGAAGTCGATGTCTTCGATCACCGCGTTGATGCGCAGCCTGGCCGTCTTGAGGTAGCGCTCCATGCGGCGGTTCTCCCGCTCGG
>JANMRJ010001093.1:0-8310 GCA_031370985.1 Acidimicrobiales bacterium | reverse complement strand
CCTGTACCTCAAGGTGAGCTGACGCCTGGCGGAGCGCCGGCCGGCCAGGGCCACAACGCCCTGACCTGCACCTTTCGGAGTCGGGAAGGGGGGACTTGAACCCCCGGCCTCAGCGTCCCGAACGCTGCGCGCTACCAAGCTGCGCCACTTCCCGGAAAACACCAGCTTACTTCAGTGCAGCGCCACCGTGACCGGCTGGTACGACGTGTCCTCGTAGGTGCCGCCGGCGAGGAGCGCGGAGATGGCCCGGCCCAGGCGCATGGGGTCGAGCGGCTTGACCACCCAGCCTTCGGCGTCGGAGCGCCGGGCCAGGAAAACGTCGGCCCGGCGGTCGAGTAGTTGGAGGACCGGCACGTGGGGCAGCCGGCCGGCGCCGGCCTCCAGGTGGAGGTCGAGGGTCGTCGCCATGCCGCCCATCCGGCCGATCTGGCTGTCGAGGACGATCAGATCCGGCTTGCGGGCCTTGACCGCCGACCGCACGTCATGGCCGTGGTTGAGCTCCCGCACGGTGATGCCCGTGTCGGGGACAGCGGCCTTGACCGCCTCACGGATCTGGAACGAGTCGCTGACCACGAGGAGCTCGGGCATGTCCGGAGGGTAGTGCGCCCCACCCGTGGGTAGCATCGAAGGGTGCTTCACATCGAGCTTGACAAGCGCGAGGACTACACCATTTGCCGTCCCGTTGGGGAGCTGGACGCCTACACCGTGGGCCAGTTCCGGGAGGCCCTCGGTGAGTTGGCGTCAGAACCCAAGCTCCTCATCGACATGTCGGAGGTCCCGTTCGTGGATTCCGCCGGCCTGGGCGCCCTCATCGGCGGCATCCGCAGGGCCCGGGAGGCGGGGGGCGACGTGGCCGTCTGCTGCAACCGTCCCACCCTCGTCCGCCTCCTCCACACCACCGGCTTCGACCGGATCGTCACCGTCACCGACACCGTGGCCGAGGCCGCCGAGTCGCTGACCAGCGGCGAGGGTGCGTCGGCCGAGGTCAGTTAGCCGAAGACAACGCCGGCCACCCGGGCCAGGCCCCCCAGGTCGTGCACATCGGTCTCAAACTCCGGCACGCACACCGCCGGCGCGCCCACCCGCCGGCTCAACGCGGCCACGTGCGCCTCCTCGCCGTCGGACAGCCGGCCCAGGTCGGCCAGGTTCCGGTAGAGCGACGCCAGCCCGTCGCCATCGGCACCAACAGCCGGCGCCACCGCGGGAAACCGGGGGTGCATGCGGTTCACGATCAGCGCGTCGACATCGATACCGACCTCGCCCAGCTTCTCGGCGAAGAACTCGGTCTCCCGGGCCGCGTCACGTCGGGGCGATGTCACCAGTACGAACGCCGTGCCCGGATCGGCCAACAGCTCCTGCACGCCCTGGGCCCGCCGGCGGAAACCGTCCTCCATGCCTTCGAACGCCTGGAAGAAGGTCACGGCGTCGGTGACGACCTCGGAACCGACCACCTTCCCGATCGTCCGCAGGAACGCCTGGGTGGCGAAATTGACGGCCCGCATACCCGTCCGGGCCGGGATCATCAGCAGCCGGAACAGCCGATTGTCGAGCAGCCGGGTGAGCCGGCGGGGGGCATCGACGAAGTCCAGGGCATTGCGGGTGGGCGGCGTGTCGACGACCACCAGGTCGAACCGCTCGTCGTTGTGGAGCTCGTACAGCTTCTCCATGGCCATGTACTCCTGAGTGCCCGCCAGCGCGCCGGCAATGTTGCGGTAGAAGCGGTTGGCGAGGATCGTCTCGGCCTGATCGGGGTCGGGAGCGTACGTGGCGACCAGGCCGTCGAAGGTGCTGCGGGGGTCGAGCATGAGGGCCCACAGCTCGCCGGGCCAGTCGCCGGCGATCAGCCGGGGGGTGTCAGTCAGGGCGCCGAGCCCGAGGGCGTCGGCCAGGCGCTTGGCCGGGTCGATGGTGACGACCACCGTCCGCCGGCCCCGCTTGGCCCCCTCGACGGCCAGAGCGGCGGCCACCGTCGTCTTGCCCACCCCACCCGGCCCGCAGCAGACGATGATCCCCCGGCCGGCGACCAGGTCGGCGACGCCAGCGACGCCGGCCACCTCAGGCCACCTCCGCCGTGGCCTCGATGGCCTCGGCGAGCGCCGCGGCCAGAACGTCGATGTCGGCCGGCGCCAGGTCGACGGTAAACAGCGACGGGAGATGCAGCTGGGGCAGCGGGAGTGCAGCCCCCAGCCGGGCGACCTGGGCCTGCTGCAGCTCCTGGCGCCGGCGCCGGAACTCCGCGGCCGCGGCGAGGACAGGGGCGTCGGCGCCGGCCGGCGACGGGTCGATGTCCAGCCCGGCAAGCACCGGGTACAGGCCGTTGACCACCACGGGCGCCAGGTCGACGCCCACCCTGTCCTCCAGGGCGAAGGCGGTCTCGACCACCTCGTTCACCGGCGTTTCCTCGGGCAGGGTCACGAGCATGACCCGGCAACGCGACGGGTCGGTCAGCATGGCCAGGACATCGTCGGCCTGGCTCTGCAGCGGCCCGGCCCGCACAATCTCCTTCAGCCCCCTGGCGCTCATGAGGAAGCTGACGGCGTGGCCGGCGGCCGGGGCGTCGAGGAGAATGAGGTCGGCCACGCCGGCCCGCTCCAGCTGCTTGACCTTGCCCAGGATCAGGATGTCCTTGATCCCCGGGACCGCGGTCGACACCACTTCCACCAGACCGCCCTTCACCAGGCGCCTGGAGATGCGGCGCAGCCCGTGCTCCTCCAGGTACTCGACCAGGGCGACATCGGGGGTCAGCGACCGGGCCCGGATGCCGGGGGCCAGCTCCCGCTCGTCGTACTCCAGGTCCTCGGCGCCGAAGGTCGCGGCCAGGCCGGTCTTGCCCTCGACCTCGACGATGAGCACCGACAGCCCCAGGCCGGCGGCCATGCGGGCCATGGCCGCAGTGACCGTGGTCTTGCCGACGCCGCCCTTCCCGGCCACCACGACGACGCGGGACTGGGCGCAGAACGCCTTGGGGTCCACGCCGGCCGAGCCTAGGAGGCGGCGGGCCCGATCAGCCGCCTCGGCGCGAGGACAGGTCGCGCACCACCTTCTCACCGAGTGACCGGGTGGCCCGGCGGTTCAGCTCGGCGCCGGCCACCGCGCCGGCCATGAGCGGGGCCAGGGCCGACATGTTGCGCATGGCCCGCAGCGCCAGCCGGCGCTGGAGCATCCGGGTCAGCTCCCGCCGCGAGCCGCGACCGAGGACCTGGGCCAGCCCGCCGGGCTGCACCAGGGCCCGAGCCGTCACCCCCCGGCTCTCGGCCCACGCCCGGACGATGGCCATGCTCCGCTCGCTGGCCGTGCCCTCCACCGGCATCCCGTAGACCTCCTGCAGTTCGGCCACCAGCTTCATCTCCACGGTGACGACCGCCAGCGTCTCGACCAGCAGCTCGCCGGGGATGGCCACCCACGCCGGCGGCGCCAGCTCCTGGGCGCCGGCCAGGGCACCGGCGATAGCGCCGAGGCCCGCCGTCGTCCGGCTGGCGGCCCGCACCACCTCGCGGGCCAAGGGGTCGCCGGTGAGGCCGGCGTGCTGGGCGCTGAGGGTGCCCGCGTCGCGGATCGGGATGTGGGGGACGGCGTCGAGCGCGGTCTCGGCCAGCCACTGCCCGGTGGCCACGGACCGGGCGCCGGCAGTCTTCATCGACCCCCGGGCCAGGCGGGCGACCTGGGCCAGCCGGGCGCGGTCGGGGCGGGCACCGGCCAGCCCGCCGACCACCCGGCCCAGATCGTCGTTGCGCTCCATCAGGGGAGTGTGTACCCCGCCTGACGGCCCAGGACCCACGCGGCCCTGACGCCCAGGGCCCGAGTGGCCCTCCGAGCGGGGCATTCTCCCAGCGTCCATTACCGTGGACCATCCGCAAGCTGCTGTTCTCCGTGCTGGCCTTGGCCGCCCTCGCCCTGTGTGCCCCGGTCCCGCCGGCGATGGCGGCCGCCCAGGAACAGGGGCCTGGCACGGTCGATGTCGTCGAGGTCAAGGGTCGTATCGACCCGATCGTCAGCGACTTCATCCGCCGGGCCATCGCCACCGCGGCCGAGGCCAAGAGCGAGGTGCTCGTCCTCCAGCTCGACTCTCCCGGCGTGCTCATCAGCCGGACCCAGTTCGCCGTCCTGGCCGAGCGCATAAGAACGTCGGCGGTGCCGGTGGCGGTGTGGGTCGGGCCAACCGGCGCCTCGGCCTCGGGAGCCACCGCGGCCATGCTGGCCAGCGCCGGCATTGCCGGCATGGCGCCGGGCACGAGGGTCGCCGGCCTCAAGCCCGACCAGGCGATCGAGCGGGGGCTGGTAGCCACTGTCGCCCCGACCCTGGGTGAGTTCGTCGTCGGCCTCGACGGAGTCGATGTCGGCGGCAAGGTCCTCCACACCGCGCGGGTGGTGCCCGAGGGCGAGAGCCTCCGCCGCCAGCAAGCCGGCGAGGTGCGGTTCGCCAAGCTCGGCCTCACCGAGCGGCTCCTGCACCTCACCGCCGACCCCCCGGTCGCCTACCTCCTGCTGATGATCGGCCTGCTGCTGATCACCTTCGAGTTCTTCACCGCCGGCGTGGGGGTGGCCGGGATCACCGGGGCGGTCTCGCTGATCCTGTCCTGCTACGGGCTGGCGGTGCTCCCCACCAGCGGTTTCGCGCTGTTCCTCGTGGCCATGGGGGTGTTCGGGTACTCCGTCGATGTCCAGGCCGGCGCGCCGCGGGCCTGGACCGGCATCGGTGCGGTCAGCCTGCTGATCGGCTCGTGGAAGCTGTTCCCCGGCGACCTGGCCGTCCCGTGGCTCGTGATCGTGCTGGTGTGCGGCGGCGTCGCCCTCTTCATGCTCAGCGGGATGACGGCCATGCTGCGAGCCCGGTTCTCCACCCCGACGATCGGCCGGGAGTCGATGATCGGCCAGATGGGCGAGGCCACTACCGGGATCGACCCCGAGGGCATGGTCGACCTCAAGGGCGGCAAGTGGCGGGCCCGCACCAACCGGGCCACGCCGATCCCTGCCGGCGAGCGGGTGCGGGTGGTGGCAATCGACGGGCTGCTGCTGGAGGTCGAGCCCGAGTCCGGCGGGGCCAAGGACGCCGGCCACTGAACTGAACTGCCACCGGCCCGGTGCATGCGACCAGCCACTATGTGCAAACGGACCCCTTGTCGGCCGCTGCGGAGAGGCGTACCGTTACCCGCCGGGAGGAAAGGGGGACGCGGTTGAGTAGCCAACGCGTCGAAGAGCTATGGCAGCAGCGGGCGGCCTGCAAAGGCCCGCAGTCTGCCGTCTATTTTCCGCCGTCACAGGTGGAGCGAAAAGACGAACGCGAAGCCCGGGAGACCCGGGCCAAAGAGATCTGCGCTATGTGCCCTGTCCGGCGGCCCTGCCTCGACTACGCCCTCGCCATCCGGGAGCCCCACGGCATCTGGGGTGGCCTCAACGAATTGGAGCGCAAGCAGCTCATCGCCCGCGCCGGCTGACCGGGGCTCTAGCTAGACGGCGGGAAGTCGGGGACCACCGATCCGGAGGTCCCCACGTCGGCGCGTGACGCCGGCGGCGTCAAAATGGGCGAGCAGCGGCAGCGCGTGCTTGCGGGTGGTGCCCAGTCCGTCGCGCACCTGGGCGACCGTCACCCCTTCCGGGTTCTCAGCCAGCAGGCGCGCCACCAGGGCGGCGCCGGCATCAATGGCCGACGGAGCGAAGTACACCCCTTCCCGCTCGACGACCAGCCCCCGCCGCACCAGCTCGGCCAGCTCGGCCCGGTTCACCCCCGTCGGCTCGGGCGGGGCCCACGGCGACGCCTCCAGCGCGGCCACGAAGGGATGGTCGGCCAGGGGGTCGACGGCCTCCGCCGGCCGGATCCGCCCACCCTCGACCACCACGCCCTCGAGCTGGGGCACGACGGCCCGCTGGCGGTCGGTCAACCCGGCCCGGTCGACGCCCAGTGGCCCGGCCCCCTCGATGGCGGCCCGCAGCTCGGCCAGCGCCGCCTCTCTCGCCGCCGGCGCCACCACCCAGCGGCCGACGTTGGGCTCCCGGCGCTCGCCGGTCATGCGCTCCAGGTCGTCGGCTGACACCCAGCCCCGCTCGGCGACCACCCGGTCAACCGACCGTGACGGGCGGGCCTTGGACGCGGCCAGCACCGGCGCCACGTCGAGCACCTCGCCGCCGCCGACGGTTTCATCCCGCCCGCTCTCGCGGACGATGAAGCGGTCCCCGGGGAGCAGGGTCACCGGCACGGGCAGGTGGAGGCGGATGGCGCCGACCTTGCCGGGCGCGATCGCCTCCTCGCCCAGCACCCGGAGGCGGACCGCGTGCTCGCCTGAGCCCAGGTACACCTGGTAAGCGCCCCGCCGGCTCACTGGGTGGTCGAGGCTGTCGAGCACCGCCAACGCGGCGTCGAAGGTGCGGGTGGGCCGCCATTGACCGGGCCTGACCAGGGCGTGGCCGCGGTGCACCTCGTCATGGGCGACGCCCGACAGGTTGACCGCCACCCGGCTGCCCGGCTCCACCTGGTCGCGCTGGCGCTGGAGGCTCTGCAGACCGCGCACCCGTACCTTCTGGAGCGACGGCAGGATGACCAGCTCGTCGTCCACCGCCAGGCCGCCGCCGGCCAGCGTGCCGGTCACGACGGTGCCCGAGCCCTTGGCTGCGAACACCCGGTCGACCCAGAGCCGGGGCCGGTTGCGGTCGACCGACGCCGGGGTGATGGCCAGCAGGGCGTCGAGAGCGGTCCGCAGGTCGTCGACCCCCCGGCCGGCGAGCACGTCGACATCCACGATCGGCGCACCCTCCAGGAACGTGCCGGCAACCTGGTCCTCGAGCTCCATGCGAGTGAGCTCGCGGGTGTCATCGTCGACCAGGCCGACCTTGGTCAGGGCGATCAGGCCGTGGCTGACCCCGAGCAGCTGGAGGATGCGGAGGTGCTCCTCGGACTGGGGCTTCCACCCCTCGGTGGCCGCCACCACGAACAGGCAGGCGTCGACCGCACCCACGCCGGCCAGCATGTTCTTCAGGAACCGCACGTGGCCGGGGACGTCGATGAAGGCCAGCTCCCGGCCGGAGGTGAGCGTCGTCCAGGCGAAGCCGAGGTCGATGGTGAGGCCGCGGGCCTTCTCCTCGGCGAAGCGGTCGGGGTCCATGCCCGTGAGGGCCAGGACGAGGGTCGACTTGCCGTGGTCGACGTGGCCGGCGGTGGCGACGACGTGCATCAGAGGCTCGTGAGGGCCGCGGCGAGCACCGCGTCGTCGGGGGGGTCGACGGTGCGGAGATCGCAGATCGTCATGCCCTCATGCACCCGGGCGACGATCGGTGGGTCATTGGCCCGCAGGCGGGCGGCGTGGTCGCCGGCGACGGCCACGCCGGCGGAGGGCACCTCCTGCCCGGGCACCGACCCGCCGCCGGCGACGGCCACGGTGTCGACCACCGTGCCGACCCCGAGCCGCCCGGCCCGGGACCGCAGCACCTCGACAGGCACCGCGGCCATGCGCCAGAACCCGATGGCGTCGCCGTCGCGCCGCAGGTAGGCCAGCACCGTCTCCTGCAGGGCGGCCAGCACCAGCCCGCCGGGCCGCAACGCCCGGTTCAGCGGGTGTCGAGCGCACCGCGCCACCAGGTCGGCCCGGCCGGCGATGATCCCGGCCTGGGGCCCGCCCATCAGCTTGTCGCCCGAAAACGTCACCAGGCCGGCGCCGGCGGCGAGGGTCTGGCGAGCGGCCGGCTCCCCAGCCAGCCACGCCGGCGGGCCGCCGACCAGCCACGGCGTCGAGGCATCCAGCAAGCCGGAGCCGATATCGGCCACCACCGGCGGGCCACCCAGGGACGCCAACGCCGAAACGCCCACGTCCTCGGTGAAGCCGATGATCCGGTAGTTCGACTGGTGGACCTTCAGCACCAGCCCTACCTCGCCGGCTCCGCCGGCCGATGTGGCCGCGTCCAAGGCCGCCCGGTAGTCCGCCAGCCGGGTCCGGTTGGTCGTCCCGACTTCGACGAGCCGGCAGCCCGACTGCGCCATCACTTCGGGCACCCGGAACCCGCCACCGATCTCGACCAGCTCGCCCCGGGAGACCACCACGGCGCGGTCCCGGGCCAGGGCGGCCAGCACCAGCATCAGCGCCGAGGCGCCGTTGTTGACGACCAGGGCGGCCTCGGCGCCCACCGCCCGGGCCAGCAGGCGGGCGGCGTGGTCGCTGCGCGACGCCCGCTTGCCGCCGACCAGGTCGAACTCCAGGTTCGAGTACCGGCGCGCCGCAGAAGTCGGCAACGCGGCCAGCGGCGCCCGGCCCATGTTGGTGTGCAGGATCACCCCGGTGGCGTTGATCACCGGCCGCAGCAGGGCGCCGGCCACCGCCGCGG
>JANMRJ010001079.1:0-1208 GCA_031370985.1 Acidimicrobiales bacterium | reverse complement strand
CACCGGGCCCTACAAGTTCGCCGAGTATGCCCAGAAGGAGCGCATCGTCGTCGAGCGTAACAATGACTACTGGGGTCCCACCAAGGCCCAGGCGGCCAAGATCACGTTCCGCTTCTACCCCGACTCCAACGCCCGGACGCTGGCCCTCCAGGCCGGTGACATCGACGTTGCCTACAACGTGCCGCGCGACGATGTCGGGCCGTTGAAGAGCAAGGGCTTCACCATCTCCAACAGCACGGTCGGAACCTACCGGGCCATGTACTCGAACATCCACGGCTCGGCCCCCTACGACCTCCTCCAGGACATCAATGTGCGCAAGGCGGTGGCCATCGGGATCGACCGGGCCAAGTACGTCAGCGGGGTGCTCAACGGGCTGGGCTCCACCGACCAGACGTGGGTGCCGCCGAACGCATTGGGCAAGGCCGCCTCTCTCGTGAAGGGCTTCACCTACGACATCAACGCATCCAAGGCCATGCTCGACACTGCCGGCTGGAAGGTCGGGTCCGACGGGATCCGGGAGAAGGCGGGCCGGAAGCTCAAGCTGACCCTCGTGTCCGGCTTCCCGTCGGCGGAAGCGCTCCGGCCGACGCCGACCTATGTGCAGGCGGAGCTGAAGAACATCGGCATCGACGTCACAATCGATGAGCGACCCGACACCGCCTCGTTCCAGGATCTCATCGACAAGAAGCAGGGTGACCTGTTCCTGGAGGAGGGCAACCAGAACGACGCCAACCCCGGCTTCCTCCCCATCCTGCTCCTGTACACGGGGCCGGGCTCCAGCGGCGGGAGGTACCAGGGGATCGAGGCGCCCGGAGCGACGTTCGACTCGATCATCGCCCCGGCCCTGACCGAGGTCGATCTGACCAAGCTCCAGGACATCGTGGGCCGTGCCCTCGACGAGGCCATCACCAACCAGGTGTCAATTATCCCGATGGCCGGCGTGTTCCGGACCTACGGGCTGAAGTCGACGGTCCAGGGCTTCATCCCCCATCCGTCGTTCCTCAACGTCAACTGGACACCGGTGGGGCTGGCCGGCAAGTAGCGGGTCAGGTCAGGTGCCTTATCTCCTGAGGCGCGGCCTGTTGGTGGTACCCACGCTGCTTGGGATCTCCTTCCTGGCCTTTGCGCTCGCCAACCTGGCGCCCGGGGATCCGGCGGAGCAAGTGCTCCGCCGGACCTCGGACCATCAGCCCACCCCCGACGAGGTC
>JANMRJ010001068.1:0-1028 GCA_031370985.1 Acidimicrobiales bacterium | reverse complement strand
GTCCTTGGTGATCTGGGTGACCACGCCGTCGCGCGCGAGGAAGGCGCGGGAGTCGCCGATGTGGGCCAGCAGCAGGGTGTCGTTGGAGCGCAGGATGGCAATGAGGGTCGTGCCCATCCCGTCCAGGCTCGGTTCGTCCCTGATCCGCTGGGCGAGGTCGGCGTTGGCCGCCTGGATCCGGGCCAGCAGCGCGGTGCCGGCATCGGCGCAGCCCAGGGCCTCGTCATCGAGGTCGACAAGGGCGCCGATGACGATCGAGGAGGCAATGTCGCCGCCTGCGTGGCCGCCCATGCCGTCCGCCATCGCGAGCAGCCGCGGACCGGCATACCCACTGTCCTGGTTGTTGGATCGCACCATGCCCACGTGCGAGCGGGCGGCGTAGTCGATGGCGATGGGCACGCGCTGCTACCGCCGGAGCTCGACGACGGTCTTGCCGATGCGCAACTGGCTGCCGACCTCGAGCGGCGAGGGGGTGGTCAGCTTCATGCCGTCCAGGTAGGTCCCGTTGGTGGAGCCGAGATCTTCGGCCACCCAGCCTTTGGCGTCGCGGAAGAGCCGAAGGTGCCGACCACTGGCGTAGTCGTCGTCGAGGACCAGGCTCGACTCGGGGTTGCGCCCGATGAGGGTGCCGGACTCGCGCAGCGGCAGCGTCGTACCGGCCAGGGCGCCCTCGGTGACGACGAGGTGGGTGGGGACGCGGGCGTTGGCCTTGGCCGAGCGGGCCTGGGCGCGTTGCTCGCTGCGGCTCCGCTTGGGAGCGGCGGCCGGCTGCTGCGGAGGCGCCTGGGTGCTCGGGCGGCGCAGGAGACGGGTGCCGTACAGGTCGCCACGAAGGACGCCCACGACGGAGAAGACGAAGAGCCACAGCAGCGCGAGCAGGCCCAGGCGCATGAGGGTGACGGTCAGCTCGCCCATCTCACCGACCGGCCCGGAACGTCACGCTCGTGCGGCCGACGGTGATGCGGTCGCCGTCCTGGAGCCGGGTGCCCGAGATCCGCTCGCCGTTGACGAACGTGCCATTGGTGGAG
>JANMRJ010001003.1:0-6517 GCA_031370985.1 Acidimicrobiales bacterium | reverse complement strand
GCACCCGGGGCGTCCCCTCGGCCAGGCGGCGGAGGCGGGCGCTGCGGAAGAGGATGACAGCGAGCGTCCCGTTGACGACGAACAGCGCGCTCGCCCCGAGCATGCCGCCGATGACGGTGTTGTCGTTGCCGATGATGCCGTTCTGCACGGCGTTGGTCACGGAAAGGAGCACCACGAAGTCGAGCGAGTTGAGCTGGGCCAGTTCCCGCTTGCCGGCCAGCCGCAAGGCGACGGCCAGGAAGAAGTAGATCAGGACCGGTCGGAGGAGCTTCTCCAGCACCGAGATGTCGAGGTGGAACATGTCATGCCACATGCCGCCGACCCTACGCTCCGGCCTTTCGGCGATGGCAGTCCGTCAGGGGCGCCGGCCCATGAACGCCACCAGGCGGTCGTGAAGGGGGTCGTCCGCCGAGATGGCGACCTCGGGGCCGAACACGCCGGTGTCGCGCAGCTCCGGGCTGAGGAGGCCGTGGGAGATGTCGAGCGCCTCCTCGGCCAGGTCTCCCTCGATGGTGGTGTCCTGCTCCGTAGCCCGGGCCAGGTCCCAGCCGTGGACGACGATATCGAGGAAGTGGATACTCACCGCCGCCGAGGCCGGGATGTCGCCGAAGGGCATGTGCACCCGCCGCTCCATGGCCCCGGGCTGGGCCCACGCCGCCATGACCGCATCGGCCGAGGCGATGTACTTGCTACCGGGGTCGGGGACGGTGTGGTCGTCCATCATCCCGGTCGGGTCGGGTCGCCCGCCAAGGGCGACCTCGGCGAAGGTGTAGTTGCCACCGATGATGTGGTTCAGGAGGAGCCGGACATCCCAGTCACGGCACGGGGTGGCCCGTGACAGCTGGTCGGGTCGGGTAGCAAGGACGATGCGGCCGGTATTGAGCAGGGCGCGGCGGTACTGAGCGGAATCCACGCCGGCGGCTCAGCCCGCGACGCGTTCGGCCCGGCGGGCCGCCTGCGACCTCGCCACCTTGTCGATGCGCTGCATGCGCTTCACCAGCTTCTCGCGGGCCGCCTCGGCCTCCGGCGTGAGCCCCTCGATCGATTCCAGCCGCCACGCCCGCAGGATCACCGGGGCGAGGATCTGGTCGTGGTGGATGTCGAGGTTGTAGATGCCCGCATCGGCGATGAGCTTGGCCGCGTTCGAGAAATCGTCGATGCCGGCGCCAGGCATCTGGAAGCACCGCACCTGGCGCTCCATGGCCAGCACCATGGTGGAGGGGTCGAGGGCCAGGGCGGCCGAGGAGACATCCTTGTAGAACAGGTAGTGCATGTTCTCGTCGGCCGCGACCCGCTTCATCACGTCGTTGCCGGCCTTGTCCTCCATCAGCTTGCCGGTGTTCCAGTGGGAGATACGGGTGGCCAGTTCCTGGAGGGCGACGTAGACGAACCCGTCGGCCGCGCCGGTGATGGGCTGGTGGAACCCGTACTCAGCGTGCTGCATGCGGCCCCGCTCGAGGGCAACCGGGTCGCACGCCCCGGTGACGGTGAGGTAGTCACGGATCACGATGGCGTGGCAGCCCTCCTCGGCCGTCCACCGCCGGTTCCAGGCGCCCCAGGCGTGATCGACGCCAAAGAGTCGGCTGATCTCCGTCGTGTAATAGGGCAGGTTGTCCTCGGTCAGGAGGTTGACGACAAGGGCCCGGCGCACGGCCTCGGGCATGGGCCGGTACTCGGGATCGAAGGGGTCGCGGGGGTCGCGCTTGATGACCTCGTCCCAGGGCACCAGCTCGTGAGGGAACCACTCCTTCGACGCGGCGAGATGCCGTTCGAGGAGCCGCTCGGCTTCCGGCGCCAGTTCGTGGAGAAGATCGATCTCGTTCACTGTGCCTCCCCGGGCGACGGCTGCTTCGTTGCCGTAGGAGCCAGTCTACCTACCGGTCGGTAGGCTGATCCAGTCGCTTGCGGGACGATCCTCAGAAGACGACGACCGACCTTAGGACTTCCCCCTTCTGCATCTTGGCAAACGCCTCCTCGACCTGGTCCAGAGCCACGGTCTCGGTCACGAACCGGTCCAGCGGGAACTTCCCGGAGAGGTAGAGGTCGATCAGGACCGGGAAGTCCCGGGTCGGGAGGCAGTCGCCGTACCACGACGGCTTGAGCGCTCCACCCCGCCCGAAGAACTCGATCATCGGTACCTGCAGCGTCATCGTCGGCGACGGCACGCCCACCTGGACCAGGGTGCCGGCCAGGTCCCGGGCGAAGAACGCCTGGCGGAACACCTCGGGGTGCCCGACCGCCTCAATGGCCACGTCGACCCCGTTGCCGCCCGTCAGCGCTCGGACCGCCTCCACCGGGTCGCCGGCGGAGGCGTTCACGGTATGGGTGGCGCCGAACTCCTTGGCCCAGGCCAGCTTGCGGTCGTCCAGGTCGACAGCAATCACCTGGCGGGCGCCGGCCAGCACCGCGGCAGCGATGGCAGCATTGCCCACCCCGCCGCACCCGAAGACGGCCACGGTGTCGCCCCGGCCGACGCCGCCGGTGTTGACCGCGGCGCCGAAGCCGGCCATCACGCCGCAGCCGATGAGGCCGGCGGCCGCGGCGCCGGCGGCGGGATCGACCTTCACCGCCTGGCCGGCGGCCACGAGGGTCAGCTCGGCGAAAGCGCCGATGCCGAGGGCCGGACTTAGCACGGTGCCATCGGCGAGCGTCATCTTCTGCGCGGCATTGGCGCTGTCGAAGCAGTACCAGGGCCGGCCCCGTAGGCACGAGCGGCACCGCCCGCACGGCGCCCGCCAGGCCAGGACGACGAAGTCGCCGGGAACGACGTTGCCCACGCCCTCACCCACCGCCTCGACGGTGCCGGCAGCCTCGTGGCCGAGCAGGAACGGGAACTCGTCGTTGATCGCCCCCTCGCGGTAGTGCAGGTCGGTGTGGCAGACGCCGCACGCCTGCACCCGCACGAGTACCTCCCCCGGGCCGGGATCGGGCACGAGGATGGTCTCCACCGTGACCGGCCCACCCTTGGCTGCGGCCACCACCGCCTTCACCTGGTTCGCCATGGTCGTCTCTCCTTCGGGGCTCGCGAGTCGGGATCACCGGCATCCTTCCCCATCGGGGGACAATAGGAAATGCCCGACGCCGTGGTCATCGGGGCCGGCCACAACGGACTGGTGGCGGCGGCCATGCTCGCCGACGCCGGCTGGAGCGTGGCCGTGCTCGAAGCGCAGGACATCATCGGCGGCGCGGTGCGGACCCAGGAGCTAACGCTGCCGGGGTTCCGGCACGACACGTTCAGCGCCTTCTACCCCTTCGCCGCCGCCTCGCCGGCGCTGCGCGCCCTCGACCTCGGGGCCCACGGCCTGCGGTGGCGCCGGTCGCCGCTGGTGCTGGCCCACCCCACGCCCGACGGCCGGAGCCTGACTCTGTCCACCGACGTGGAGGAGACGGCCGCATCGCTCGATACCTACGCCCCCGGCGACGGTGACAGCTGGCGCCGCCTGTCGCGGCGGTGGGAGGAGCTGAGCCGGCCGCTGATGGCCACGTTCCTCGGCCTGTTCCCGCCGGTGCGCTCCGGCGCTCGGCTGGCCGCGGCCATCGGCCCGTCGGAGTGGCTGCGCTTCGCCCGGTTCGCCCTCCTGCCCGCCCGGCGCATGGCCCAAGAGGAGTTCGCCGGCGGGGGCGAGGGCGGGCGCCTGCTGCTGGCCGGCAATGCGGCCCACACCGACATCGGGCCCGATGCCGCCGGCAGTGGCCTGTTCGGCTGGATCCTGGCCAGCGCCGGCCAGGAGCACGGCTTCCCCGTTCCCGAGGGCGGTGCCGGCGAGCTGGCCGGCGCCCTCCGCCGGCGGGCCGAGGCGGCCGGCGCCACCGTGACGTGCGGGTCGCGTGTGGCCGCGGTCGTGGTCCGCGGCGGGCGAGCGGTGGCCGTGCGCACCGCGGAGGGTACGGAGATCGACGCCCGCCGGGCCGTCCTGGCCGATGTCGACGCCCCCACGCTGCTGCTCGACCTGGTCGGCCCCGACCACCTCCCGCCCCGTGCCCTCGACGACCTCCGCCGCTTCGACTGGGACGCGGCGACCTTCAAGGTCGACTGGGCGCTCGACGGGGCGGTCCCCTGGACGGCCGAGGCCGCCCGCCGGGCCGCCACCGTCCACATCAGCGACAGCCTCGACGAGCTGGCCCGCTACTTCACCGACCTGGCGTGCGGCACCGTGCCGGCCAGGCCCTTCCTGCTCTTCGGGCAGCAAGCCGTGGCCGACCCCACCCGCTGCCCGGCGGGCGCGGCCACCGGGTGGGCGTACACCCACGTCCCGCGGTCCGCCCACCTCCGCGCCGGCGAGGCCGACGCCTACGCCGACCTCATCGAGGCCCGCATCGACGAGCTCGCACCAGGCTTCCGGTCGCTGATCGCGGCCCGGCATGTGATGACGCCGGCCGCGTTCGAGGCCGCGGATGCGAACCTACGCGGCGGCGCGGTGGGTGGCGGGACCCAGCAGCTCCACCAGCAACTGGTGTTCCGGCCGACGCCGGGCCTCGGGCGGCCATCAACGCCGATCGCCGGCCTTTTCCTGGCCGGGGCGTCGGCCCATCCCGGCGCCGGCGTGCACGGGGCGTGCGGGGCCAACGCGGCGCGAGCCGCGCTCTCCTCCGACCGCCTCCGGCGGGTGCTGGGTCAGGCCGGGTTCGGCGGCCGGCGCACCGACAGACCGCCGCCGATTCGTTGATCAGTCGTCATCGTCGTGGTCGTCGGCCAGCCACGCCGTCGATGTTTGAGCGACCCTTCAGAACCCGGCTGACGGCCGGACAGCCCAGGAAGAACAGGAAGCCGAGGCCGCGAAGAACGAGGGGGAGCACCATTCGCTCGCTCGACTCGTTGGCCTCGGCCTCCGCCTCGGACATCCGTCGCTGACGGAGCGATTCTGCCCTCACCATCAGCGACGGCGCACCCCGAGCGCCCTCCCACGGCGACCGCATCCTCCAGCGACCCCTGCACCAAACCGCCCCCCGCCAGGCTGATCGACACCCGACCAAGGAAGGCCGCCAGCGCGTACCGAAAGCTCTTCCGCCGCTCGTTGGCCCGCTGGCGGAGGCTCGCATCAGGAAGCAGGAAGCCCGCGGCCCAAACAGAACGGTGGCCAGGGCAAGAACCCCCGTGGGCAGTCGATGCCGCCCAGCAACAGGCCGGCGGCGAAGAGCAGCGGGAAGACTGCCCCCGTGGTGCCGAGCATGATCTTCTCGACCACCAAGGCTTCGATCCGGCCGCCCGTCACCCGCAGATCCTGCTGCCGGGAAGTTGACCGAAGGTTGAGCCCGGCCGTGGCCAGCAGTTCCACCAGTGCCGACCCGTAGCGGCGCTCAAGGGCGGCCTGGAAGCCGGACTCCTGCATCGCGTCCAACTTCGGTTCCGGCATCTGGCGGTCCACCAAGGCTCGGACCTGAGTCGCCAAGGTCGGCCGGGACGGGAACAGCCCGCGCACGACGAGAAGCCGAGTGCCTCGCATCGAGACGAAGAAGTTCGGTGCCGACGGGCAGGGACTGAGCCGGTCCCGCTGGTCGGCGTGTCGCCTGAGCGCCTTGACGGTGCTCAGGTGCAGCAGAACTTCACGGGACTTGCCGAACTTCGAGTCGCGCACGATCATCAGCCCGTGACCAAAGTCGAGGTCGTCACGATCAAGGCGCATGGCTTCGGATATGCGAAGCCCGGTGGCGGCCAGCAATCTGATGAGCGTCTCGAAGGTGGCCGCCCTGAGCGGTTGGGCCAGTTCGCGGGCCGCGGCCATCAGTGCAGCTACCTCGGCGCCGGAGTACAGGTAGGGCCTTGGTCGGTACTTCCGGTTGGGGAACAGGTCGAGCGGCGGGATCTCCTTCGCCGGGTCCAGGCTGGAGGTAGCGGCGAAGGACCGGATTGCCCTCATCCTTCTGGCCAGATAGACGGCGCTGGCGCTCTTCGTCGCCCTTGTCCAGGCGAAGGGTCGCACCACTGCGACGAGCGATCGTCGGTCGACCTTGGCGGAGATGGAGGTGGTGTCCGCCCGCCGTGGCGCAGCGACGTTGAGAACGAACGAAACGGACAGTCGTCCGGCGACGTGGTGAGCTCAGGTCCGACGCACGACAACGCTGGACCACCAACGCAGTCGGGATCCTTGGGACGAGTCTGCGCCGTTCATGCCGCTGATCCGATCCAGGGCGACGAGCTGACGGCCAAGGCGAGCTGGACCGCGCCGGAGCTACCTCCTCCACTGAGCCCGCTGGCCATCTGATCCGTAGTGCTCCTCCCGAGGTTTTCCACAGTTGACCGCTGGACCCGACAGTGCCCAATATGGCCCCTGACCAGGGGTTTCGCGGGTTGACGTGTCACCGCAGTTGACCGTTGGAGACCGACAGTTCCGAGTTTTCGCGGACGTATGGTTCTCACGGCGGTTCTCACGGGAGCGCCGTCCACACGCTCTTCTCCCCGAATCTCAACGTCGTCGACGTGGCCGCCCACGTCCTCCCGCTCACCGGGGGCACACTTTCGGTGCGGGCGACTCGGTCACTCGCCGTGGTGGCCGGTACCTCGCATGAAGAGGCTCGG
>JANMRJ010000941.1:0-2868 GCA_031370985.1 Acidimicrobiales bacterium | reverse complement strand
AGCGCCGCCCGGGTGACCTTGGCCGGGTCGATGACGCCAGCCTTGAGCAGGTCCTCGAACTCGCCGGTGGCGGCGTTGAAGCCCGTCGAGCCGCTCTCGCGCTCGATCTGCTGGACGATCACCGCACCCTCGTGACCGGCGTTGTGCGCGATCAGGCGGGCGGGGGCCTCGAGGGCCTGCCACACCGAGCGAGCGCCGGTGGCCTCGTCGCCGTCGAGCTTCAGCTCGAGGATGGCCGAACGGGCCCGGAGGAGCGCCGTGCCGCCGCCGGGGACGACGCCCTCTTCGATCGCCGCACGCGTCGCGGACAGCGCGTCCTCGATGCGGTGCTTCTTCTCCTTGAGCTCCACCTCGGTGGCGGCCCCGACCTTGATGATGGCCACACCGCCGGCCAGCTTGGCCAGCCGCTCCTGCAGCTTCTCGCGGTCCCATTCGGAGCTGGCGTCTTCGATCTCGCGCTTGAGCTGCTGCACGCGGTTCTCGACCTCAGCAGAGTCGCCGCCGCCATCGACGATCGTGGTGTCGTCCTTGGTGATGGTGACCCGGCGGGCCCGACCGAGCTGGTCGAGGGTGACGTTCTCCAGCTTGGAGCCGACCTCCTTCGACAGCAGGGTGGCACCGGTCAGGATGGCGAGGTCCAGCATGGTGCTGCGCCGGCGCTCGCCGAAGCCGGGGGCCTTGGTGGCCGCGGAGTTGAATGTGCCCCGCAGCTTGTTGACCACCAGCGTGGCCAGGGCCTCACCGTCGACATCCTCGGCGATGATCAGCAGCGGCTTGTTGGCCTGCATGACCTTCTCGAGGAGGGGGACGATGTCGGACACAGCGCTGATCTTCTGGTTGATCAGGAGGATGTAGGGGTCGTCGAGGACGACTTCCTGGCGCTCCGGGTCGGTGATGAAGTGGGGTGACAGGAAGCCCTTGTCGAGCTGCATGCCCTCCACGAACTCCAGCTCCATGCCGAAGGTGTTGGACTCCTCGACGGTGACCACGCCGTCCTTGCCCACCTTGTCGATGGCGTCAGCGATGAGCTCACCGATGACCGTATCGGCGGCGGAGATGGACGCGACCTGGGCGATCTCCGTGCGGTCGTCGACTTCCTTGGCCTGGCCCTTGATGTGCTCGACGGCGGCGGCGACCGCGGCCTCGATGCCCCGCTTGAGGGCGAGGGGCGAGGCGCCGGCGGTGACGTTGCGCAGGCCCTCGTGCACCATGGCCTGGGCCAGCACGGTGGCGGTGGTGGTGCCGTCGCCGGCGATGTCGTTGGTCTTGATCGCCACCTCACGCACGAGCTGGGCGCCCATGTTCTCGTAGGGGTCCTCGAGCATGATCTCGCGGGCGATCGTCACACCGTCGTTGGTGATGGTGGGCACGCCCAGCTTCTTCTCCAGGACCACGTTGCGGCCACGGGGGCCGAGCGTGACCTTGACGGAGTTGGCGAGCTTGTCGACGCCGGCCTCGATCGACCGGCGCGCGCTGTCGCCGAACTTCAGCATCTTCGCCATGAGCTACCTACTTGCTCGCGGTGATGGCCAGGACATCGCGGCTGGAAAGGATCAGCACGTCCTCACCCTCGACGGTGATCTCGGTGCCGCCGTACTTGGAGTAGACGACCGTGTCGCCCACCTTGACATCGAGCGGGATGATGGCGCCGGTCTGCTCCGAACGGCGGCCGGGGCCTACCGCCAGGACCTCGCCCTGCTGGGGCTTCTCCTTGGCGGTGTCGGGAATGACCAGGCCGCTGACGGTGGTCTGCTCAGCCTCGTTGGGGCGGACGACGATACGGTCGTCGAGGGGCTTGAGGTTCATGCGGGTTCGACCTCCATAGGACGAAAGGGAGTACTTAGCACTCTCGTGTGTCGAGTGCTAACGATAGCCCGCGGCCCGGCCTTCGGCAACCGGCAGACTGGACCGGTGGGCTTCATGATCGTGGTCGTGCTGCTGACCGCGATCCTGGCTGCGGGGCCGGTGCTACTCATCCTGACGTTCGTGGCGACCCGAGCTCTCGTGCGAGGCGAGCGCCGCCGGCGTCGAGCCGCCGCCGGCCTGGCCGCTGTGCTCCTTACTCTCGCCGCCTACCTGGCCACGGGCACGGGCGGGGCCAATGCCTACAGCGACACTGCCTGCACATTGCACTTGCCGCCTGGATTCGGCGAGGGCACGTCGATCACCCAGGGCGCCGGCATCTGGCCGCCCGGATTGCGCTGCCGCTTCGAGTCGACGGCCGGGGTGGCGACCTACCAGGCCGGGTTCGACGTGGTGTGGGTGGCCGCAGCCATGACCGCTGTCGTCGGCGCGGCAATGGGGGTGGCCGTCACGGGCTGGGACTACGCCAGGCGCAGGTTCGGCTGAGCCCCGACATCGAGCGAGGTGGCGCCATCGGCCTTGTAGCGCCACCACCCGGCGGCGGCCACCATGGCCGCGTTGTCGGTGCACAGTGCCCGGGACGGCAGGAACGCCCCGATCCCGTCATCGGCGCACGCCTGGGTGATGCGGTCCCGCAGGAGCGAGTTGGCCGCCACCCCGCCGGCCAGACACAGCGCTCGGGCACCCACGTCGGCGGCAGCGGCTCGCGCCCGGGTTACCAGTACGTCGACCACCGCCTCCTGAAACGAAGCCGCGATGTCGGCCGTCGAAGCCTCAGGCTCCTTACGAACCCGGTTGACCACCGAGGTCTTGAGCCCGCTGAAACTGAAGTCGTAGCCGTCGCCGGGCATCGACCGGGGGAAGGCAAAGGCCTTCGGGTTGCCCTCGGGAGCGAGTTGGTCGATAGCCGGTCCCCCCGGAGAGCCGAGTCCGATGAACCGGGCAACCTTGTCGAACGCCTCGCCGGCGGCATCGTCGATGGTGCTGCCCATCAGGCGGTACCGG
>JANMRJ010000932.1:0-5845 GCA_031370985.1 Acidimicrobiales bacterium | reverse complement strand
TGGCCGCGAACTAAAGAAGTGCGGCGGCCAGGGTGGCGAGCGGGCTGCGCTCGCCCTGGGAGAGCCGGATGTGGCCGAACAGCGAGCCGCCCCGACCCCGGCCCAGGGCGGCGGTGAGCACGGACATGGCGTTGTTGTGGGCGGACAGGAACGGGGCGTCGATCTGGCTCGTGTCGCCGGTGAACACCACCTTGGTGCCCTCTGCCGCCCGGGTCAGCACCGTCTTGGCCAGGCTGGGCTCGAGGTTCTGCGCCTCGTCGAGGAGAATCCACTGGCCGTGCAACGACCGGCCGCGCAGGTGGGTCACGGACTCCATGGTCAGCCGGCCCTCGGCGGTGATCTGGGTGATGATCTCGTCGGCCGCACCCTTACGCCGGCCGTCGCTCATGGCCACCACCGCGTCACCGATGGCGCCCATCCACGGGTCGAGCTTCTCCTCCAGGGTGCCGGGCAGGTAGCCGACCTCCTGGCGGCCGACGGCGACCAGCGGGCGGTAGATCGCCATCCGCTCGTACCGGCGGGTGGAGGGGTGGTTCCAGACCTGCTCCAGGCCGGCGGCGATAGCGAGCAGGGTCTTCCCGGTGCCGGCCGGGCCGTCGAGGGCGACGACGCTGACCGCCGGGTCGAGGAGCAGGTCGAGGGCCAGCCGCTGTTCGATGTTACGGGGCTTGAGGTCGAAGGCGTCCTGGTTCTGTCGCAGCAGGTGAAGCTGATCGCCCCGCCGGCGGGCCAGCGCCGACTGCTTCCCGGCCCGAAGCACGGCGAACTCGTTCTCGTACAGCACGATCGACGGATCGAGCTCGTCGATGCCCAGCTTCTTCTCGTCGAACAGACGGTCGATCAGCGCGCCGTCGAGGCCCTCGATCGTCAGCCAGCCGGGGGTGTCACTGTCGAGCCCGTACGCCTGCACCGGCACGTACTCCTTGGCGGCCAGTCCGACGTGGGCGGCCTTGATGCGCAGGGCGGCGTCGTTGGACACCACCTCCACCGTGGTCCCCCGGTGCTGGAGGCCGAGCGCGGTGCCGATGATCCGGTTGTCGGGGTTGGCGGGGTCGAGGTAGTGCTCGGCCAGGAGCTTGCTGTTGACCCCGTTCAGCACGACGGCGAGCGTGCCGCCGTGGGACAGGGCCACGGGCTCGACCAGTGAGCCGCCGGCGGACACCCGCAGGGCCTCGATGCGGCGCAGGGCCTCCCGGGCGGTCTGGCCGACTGAGTCGGTCCGGGTCTTGAGCCGGTCCAGCTCCTCGACGACAGTGAGCGGCACCTTCACCGCGCAGCCGCTGAACTCGTGGACCGCCCCGGGGTCGGCGACGAGCACCGACGTGTCGAGCACCACGATCTTGGTCTCCGCCGCCGGCGCGTCCGTATCGGGCGCAGCGGAAACGGTGGCAGGCGACGATGTCACAGGGCACTCCTCGGACCAGTCGTGGTGTTGTCTGTCGAAGCAGTGCGGACAACCTTGCCAGTCTCCCGTACCGCGATCGCGGACCGGGAGTCAGCGGTCCTCGTGCGCCGGGCGGATGGTGACCTTCTTCCCCTTGATCGTGCTGGCCTTGAGCGCAGCGACCACCTCGTCGGCCGCCTGCTCGGGCACCTCGACGAGGGTGAAGCGGTCGGCGATCTCGATGGCCCCGATGTCACGCCCGCTGAGGCGGGTCTCGCCGGCGATGGCACCGACGATGTCCTGCGGGCGGATACCGGTGCTCCGGCCGGCGCCGATGAACAGCCGAGTCATGCCGGCGCCGGCGGTCCGAGACGGTCGAGGCGGGCGAGCCGCGCCGGCAGGCCGCGGCGCGCGATCGCTACCGGGTCCCGGCGTGACCTGGGGAATCTCGTCGTCGTCGGGCACCACACCGGCCGCCTCGTGGGCCAGTTTCACCGCCGCCAACGCCACCAACATCACGTCGAACTTGTCGGCCAGCGACTCGACCACGACCCGGAACCCCTCAAGCTCGTCCTCGAGGATGGACTCCTCCAGCGCGGCGCGGGTGAGCTCCAGCCGTCGGGAGCGGAGGTCGGCGACCGTCGGCACCTTCTCGACGGTGATGCGCTGCTTGGTCACCCGCTCGATGGTCTTGAGCATCCGGTGCTCGCGCGGCTCGACCAGGGTGATGGCGACGCCCTCCCGGCCGGCCCGGCCAACGCGGCCGATGCGGTGGACATAGGAGTCGGGAGCGGAGGGCACCTCGTAGTTGACGACGTGGGTCAGCTGGTCGATGTCGAGGCCACGGGCGGCAACGTCGGTGGCGATCAGGAGGTCGGCGGTCCCGGCACGAAGCCGGCCCATCACCCGGTCGCGCTGCTCCTGGGTCATGCCGCCGTGCAGGGCCTCGGCGCGGTAGCCGCGCCCGTTGAGCGTGCCGGCGATCTGGTCGACCTCGTCACGGGTCCGGCAGAACACGATGGCGGCAGTCGGCGACTCCACGTCGAGAATGCGCCCGAGGGTGGCGGTCTTGAACGCCCGCGGCACGACATAGGCGACCTGACGCACAAGCGGCGCCTGGCCCGAGTCGACCTGCGACCGGCCCATGTGGATGCGCACCGGGTTGCGCAGGTGCCGGCGGGCGATGCCGTCGATGCGGGCGGGCATGGTGGCCGAGAACAGGACGGTCTGGCGGCCGGGCGGCGTGGACTGGAGGATGGCCTCGATGTCCTCGGCGAAGCCCATGTCGAGCATCTCGTCGGCCTCGTCGAGCACGACGACCGCGAGCTCGTCGAGAGGCAGCGTGCCCCGGCCGATGTGGTCGAGCGCCCGGCCCGGCGTGGCCACCACGACATCGACGCCCCGGTCGAGGGCGCTGAGCTGACGGCCGATCGGCTGGCCGCCGTAAATGGGCAGGACACGGGCGCCGAGGTCACGGCCGTAGCGGTGGACGGCCTCGGAGACCTGGATAGCGAGCTCGCGGGTAGGCACCAGGACGAGGGCTGTCGGCCGCTTCGACCGGGTGCCGGTGGCGAGGCGCTGGAGCAGTGGGAGGGCGAACGCCGCCGTCTTGCCCGTGCCGGTGGCGGCCTGGCCGAGCAGATCGCGGCCCTCGATCAGCGGCGGGATCGCCTCGCGCTGGATCGGCGTCGGCTCCTCGTAGCCAAGGCCGGCGAGCACGTCGAGTAGCTCGGGGCGGAGGCCGAGATCGGCGAAATTCGCCGGCTCGTCTGCGCTCGTTGGGGCGGTAGGCGTGGGGTCGTCGGTGGACATCAATTCGTCGGGGGACATCGGAAGCTCCTGCCGGGCACGGTCCGGCGCTCAAGCGGCACGGGGATCGTGGCGACTCGGGACTCGTCGCCTGCGCATTCGTCGCCTGGCTTGGTCCGGCCACCAGTTTCCCACGCCGGCAGACAACCCGTGGCGTTAGCGTCGTGGGGTGGACATCGTGCAGGCCGGCGACCCAGTTCTCCGCCGGCGAGCGAGGGAGGTTGCCCTCGACGCGCTGGCCACTCCGTTCGTCCAGCAGCTCATCGCCACCATGGTCCTGACCATGCGCGCCGCGCCGGGCGTCGGCATTGCCGCACCGCAAGTCGGCGAGTCACTACGGATCATCGTCATGGAGGACGACGACGAGCAGCAGTGGGAGGCCATGAGCGAGGCCCGCCGCATTGAGGTGGCCCGCCAGCGCCTGCCCCTGCAGGTGATCGTGAACCCCGTACTTGAACTGTTCGGAGACAGCACGGAGGAGTTCTTCGAGGGCTGCCTGAGCATCGATGGGTACCGGGCAATCGTCCGCCGGACGAGCCGAGCGCGGGTGGCCGGCATCGACGAGAAGGGCGAGGCGGTCGACCTCGAATTGGAAGGCTGGCCGGCCCGGATCGCCCAGCACGAGTGCGACCACCTCAACGGCGTCCTCTACGTCGACCGCATGGACAGCCGGACGCTCACCACCGGCGCCAACCTCGACCGCTGGTGGAAAGCTCGGCCGGCCGGCGACATCCGCGACGCGCTCGAAGCCGAGTAGCGATCCGGCCGGCGTGAGCGACCCGGTCCTGCGTGGCCAGGCCAGCCAGCCCTGGCTGGCCGACGCTGGCACCGTCGCCGGCGGGCTCGACGTTGCGGCCTCGACCGGGTTGACCGCGGCCGAGGCCGCCGCCCGCCTGGCCCATGTGGGGCCCAATGTCCTCGACGCCAAGCCGCCGGCGCCGGCGTGGCGGAAGCTGCTGGCGGAGTTCGTCGATCCCCTCGTCTTTCTGCTCCTCGCCGCAGTCGCCATCTCCCTGGTGACCTGGGCGGGTGAGCGCGTTCCACCAGCTGTTCACGAACAGGGTGCCCTGGGGGGCCATCGGCTTGTCCGTCGCGCTGCAGGTCGCCGTGGTGTAAGTGCCGTTCCTCAACGACGCGTTCCAAACCGAGCGCTTGGGCCTCGGCGACTGGGTGTTGTGCACGGCGTTGGCGAGCACGGTCCTGTGGGCCGACGAGCTACGCAAGCTCGTGGGCCGCCGGCGCCGGCTACATGCGACCGGTCAGCGCAGGCCGTGACCGCGGATGCGGTTGTTGCGGGCGTTGTGCTCGAGCTCGACGAGACCGAGGTGCTCGAGCAGGGGCGGGACATACATGGCGAAGCGACCGCGGTAACCCTTCCGGAGGCCATACCAGCCGCCGATGGGGTTGTCGTCGGCGCGGGCCCAGGCTTCGAGTGTGCCGTCCTTGGCTGCCTTGCCCTCGTCCGCGCTGCCCAGGTCCATCCAGTCCCCGCGCTCGCCGAGCATGGTGGGGACATCGTCGAGGCAGCGAGCGAGGTAACGGAGCTTGGTCGTGCCCACCGTGCACACGAGCTCGGGCGGATCTGCCGAGTCGTCGCGGTGCATGGTGAACTCGGACGTTCCCGGTGGCGTCTTCAGCACCCAGGGTTCCTCGACGGTTCCACTGCCGGTCATGGGCTCTCCTGTCGATGTCGGCGCGGTGTGTGCGGTCATGACGATACGCCCGGTTTCGTCCGAGGAGGGCTACCGCTCCGTAGACCGGGCATGAGCCGAGGTCCCGTTTTCAGCCAGCTCGACACGAACGGTGAGTTCCACCGGGACGGTCCCCTCGGCCGCATCTTCCACCGCGGGACCGATTCGTACCGGGAGATCTCCAAGACCGACAGCCTGCACATTGCCGTCACCCCGGACAACCACGTATCCGTACACGTCGACCGGGTCTCCCCGCTCGCTGCTGGCGCCGGCGCCGGCGGGAGGAGCAGGTACTCGCTGTTCCGGGTCCTGCATCCCAACCTGACCCACGGCATCGACAGCTCCGTACGACTGTTCCGGCGCCACGGCAGCAACCACCGCTGCGAGATGGACTGCGAGATCGTCACCGTCGAGGACGACCCGACGGCCGAGAGCGGGAGGATGTACGAGTTCAGCTGCCGGGCGGCCGGCGCCCAGGGATGCCGCTGGAAGACACGCACCTCCAGCGAGGAGGAGCTACTGGCGAGGGTCACCGAGCACGCCCGTACCGCTCACGGCGTCAGCGCCGTCAACAACACGCTGACCAGCTACGCCCGGGTGGTCGCCCGCCAGTCGAGGTAAGGGGGAGGCTACGACGTAGCCCCGGGTTCCAGGCGAAAGGGGTCAACGACCATGACCCCGCCGAAGTCCTGGCCGTGCTGAAGGTCTTCGGTCAGCAGCTCATCGCTGCCTGATGAACGGGCGGCGGCGACGATGAGCGAGTCCCAATACGAGATCTGGTAGCGGTCCTGGACCTCCCATGCCTCGGTCACCAATGTTGCGGTGATCGGGACCGGATGCCAGGCCATCAGATCCCGGATGTCCGCTCGAGCGTCCGCACGCGCCATGCCTGGGTCAAGCTTGCTGGTCACTGTGACGTAAAACTCACTTAAGACCTGGCTGCTTAACCGGCCGGTACCGG
>JANMRJ010000917.1:0-7360 GCA_031370985.1 Acidimicrobiales bacterium | reverse complement strand
GAGGACCTGGGCGCCGGACTCGCGGAGCGCGGCGGCGATGTCGACCGGCTCGTCGAGGGACTCCTCAACCGTCTGGCGGTAGTACTTGCCGAGGCCGTCGAAGGTCGGGCCACGCTGGACGGTGACACCCAGCTCGCCCACTGCGGCGAAGCGCACCGTGTTGTTCTGGCTGGCGAAGATGGCCTTGCCAATATCGAGGCCGACCTTGGCTGCATCGACATCGAACGCGGCGACCACCTCGATGTCCCGCACGTGGTAGCCGCCGAGGGAGACGTGCATGAGCCCGGGCACCGAGTCGGCCGGATCGGCGTCGCGGTAGTAGGTCAGGCCTTGGACCAGCGAGCTGGCGCAGTTCCCGACGCCGGCGATGGCGAGACGGATTGGCGCCGTTCGGTTGGCGGCCGTTCGAGTCGATTGGGTCATGAGGGGTTTCCTCCCTTGCGTTCGAGGGCGATCAGGGTGTCGAGCCACGAGATGTCGGCCTCGGTGGTCTCGGCGCCGTGGTCGACCAACGACTGGGTGTACAGGTCCATACGTTCCTTGAGGGTGCGGTGGCTGCTGCGGGTCTTGGCCAGGCGCTCGACGAGGAGGGCCCGGCGCTTCTCGAACAGCCCCAGCCGCCGCTCGGGCGGGAGGTGGCGGCAGAAGGCCAGCTTGAGGTTGAAGGCGCGGTCGTCGTCGCCGCTGGTCGAATCGGCCTCCAGCAGCGCCTCGAAGAGCTGCTCGCCCCGAGCGGTGACGGCGTACACCTTGCGGGTACGTGACGGGCGGGCTGGTCGGGCCGCGGCTCGGCGGGCCCGGAAGGCGGCGGCCTCGCCGGCGATCGACCCGGTCATGGGGACGGCGGGGGCTGGCAGGGCCCCCGTGGGCGCCTCGGCGGTGACCACCCGGACCGCGCCGGCGGCCTCCATGCGGGCGAGGGCCGGGTACAGCGAACCGAACGAGACGCTCGAGAACGCGCCCAGGGCATCGGTGAGCCGCTTCTTCAGCTCGTAGCCGTGGAGGTTCTGCTCCTTCAGCAATCCCAGGATGGCGAGCTCGAGCATCACGCTGCCTTTTGAGTCGGGCGGCTTCCGGTTCGACATATCGACCCGATATATCGGCACCAGTATGCGACAGGCTCCGACGTTCTGCAAGGCGCCCCCGCCCGTGGTCCCCTGGACAGACGGATCGCCTGGGCCCGCCTGCCGGGCGGGCACTCGGCGCTACCCTCGGGGGCGTGAGCTTCGGGCCGCAATCGATGCAGGCGCGAGGGGTGGGCCAAGCCGCCCGCCCCGGCGAGGTGGACTACCGCCTCGTGCGAAAGCACACGCTCGACGAGTTCCACCGCGGCCGCCTGAGCAAGCTCGACGTTTGCGACGCCCACCCCGAGCTGCTCCGGGCCGCCCGCAACGTCGGCGAGGCCCGCAGCGAGGACTGCCCGATCTGCGAGGATGCCACCCTGGTCCTGGTGTCCTTCGCCTTCGGGGCCCGCCTGCCGGCCCACGGCCGGTGCATCACGACCCGCAAGGAGCTGACCCAGCTCAGGCGGGGCACGCAGGAGGCGACGTGCTACGTCGTCGAGGTCTGCACCGCGTGCGCCTGGAACCAGCTGGTGCGCAGCTTCCGGCTGGGCCGGCCCGCTCCAACGACCTGAACCCGCCCGGCCGCACCCCACCCTGTAGCATTGGGGGGTCGTGCGCCGAAGCAGTCAGGGGCTCCTGGAACCCCTCCCGCCCAAAGCCGCCGCCCGCCCGTCCCCCCGGGGGCCGGTCCGGCGCCGCAGCTTCTTCTGGCGGTACCGGCGCGTCTGGTTCCTGCTCGGGATCCTCGCCTTCACCGCCCTCGCCGGCGCGGCCTGGGTGCTGACCCAAATCCCGCTGCCCCCCGAGGCTCCCCAGGCCCAGACCACCATCCTCTACGACGCCACTGGCGCCCAGCTGGCCACCCTGCACGGCGTCGAGAACCGCTTCCCGGTGTCGATCGACAAGGTGCCGCCGGTCATGACCGCCGCCGTCGTCTCCGCCGAGGACCGCAAGTACTTCGTCCACGGCGGCATCGACCCCATGGGCATCGCCCGGGCCAGCTGGGCCGACATCCGCCGGCGGGGCGTCACCCAGGGCGGGTCCACCATCACCCAGCAGTACGTCAAGAACGCCTACGTGGGCACCGACTACACCCTCTGGCGGAAAATCCGCGAGGCGGTGATCTCGGTCAAGATCGAGCGCAAGTTCGATAAAAACCAGATCCTCGAGCGCTACCTGAACACCGTCTACTTCGGCCGGGGCGCCTACGGCATCCAGGCCGCGGCCAAGGCCTACTACAACTCCGATGTCGGCGACCTGGGCCTCAAGGAGGCCAGCTACCTGGCCGGGCTGATCCGCAGCCCATCGGCCGGCGACGTGGCCGACGACCCAGTCGAGGCCCACGACCTGCGCTTCATCGTGCTGTCGGCCATGGTCGACACCAAGGTCATCACCGCCGGGCAGGCCAATGAGGTCGAGGCCGTGCCGGTCTCCGACTACGTCGTGCCGAAGCCCATCCCCGGTTCCGAGGTCACCATGAAGGGCGCCGGCGCCGAGTACTTCGTGGCCTACGTCCAGCGCGAGCTGACCAAGCTGTACCCCGAGGACCAGGTGCTGCGGGGCGGCATGCGGGTGTACACCACCCTCGACCCGAGCGCCCAGCGCCAAGCCTACGACGCGGTCTACGGGCTGCTCGACCGCACCGGCGACCCCGCCGGTGCCCTGGTGTCTCTCGACAACGACGGCCGGGTGGTCGCCATGGTAGGGGGCCGGGACTGGGCCTCCTTCCAGGTGAACCTGGCCGTGGGCACCGACGGCGGCGGGTCGGGGCGCCAGGCTGGCTCCACGTTCAAGCCCATCGTGCTGGCCGAGGCCATCAACCAGGGGATCAGCCTCGAGGCCCCCTTCCCGGGCCCGGCCAAGATCGTGCTCCCCAAGGCCGACAACGGCGCCGACTGGGAGGTCAACAACTACGAGAACGCGGCCTTCGGCCGCATCAGCCTGCTGAACGCCACGGCCAACTCGGTCAACACCGTCTACGCCCAGCTCGTGGTGCAGGTGGGGCCGGACAAGGTCGTCGACATGGCCCACCGCCTCGGTGTGAAGGCCAACCTGAACCCCAACGCCTCGATCGCCCTCGGCACCGCCGACGTGTCGGTCCTCGACATGGCCAGTACCTACCTGACGTTCCAGGCCAAGGGCATGCACGTCGAGCCCCGGGTCATCCGCAAGCTCACCCAGAACGACTCGGTCCTCATCGACGACAAGCCGAAAACCACCCGGGTCCTCGACCGGGCGGTGGCCGACAAGGTCAACTACGCCCTCCAGCAGGTCGTCGACACCGGCTCGGGCACCGCCGCCGCCCTGCCCCAGGCTCAGGTCTGGGGCAAGACCGGCACGACCGACCAGTACGGAGACGCCTGGTTCGTTGGGTACACCCGCCAGCTGACCACCGCCGTCTGGATGGGGTACCCGGACGGACAGTCGAAGCAGTTGCTCGACATCCACAGCGTGAGGAAGGTCAACGGCGGGTCGCTGCCGGCGCAGATCTTCAAGCGGTTTATGTCCAAGGCCAGCCCGCCCGACCCCACGCCCCCCGACAAGGTGCCCGACCTGTCGGGGAAGTCGCCGGCGTCGGTGCCGTCGGTGACCTCGCCCGGTTCTGGTTCGTCGTCGTCTGGGTCGTCGACCACAACGACCACCGCGCCGGCCTCCGACGACCCGCCGGCCACCACGGTCAAGCCCGGCCCGGTCGTCACGCTCCCCGAGGTGATCACCGTGCCGACGACCCAGCCGGCGTTCACGCCCCCGACCCAGCCGACGACCACCGTCGCTCGGCCGCGGTCGACCCTCACCGTCCCCACGCTGCCATCTCGTTAGGAGACTGGCCTCCCGGTAGGGCGCCCTCGGATCAGGCGGCCGGTAGGCTGGGACCGCCGCTGGCAGCCACCGGGCGCTGGACGGTGAGGAGGCCAGCTCTCATGGCACAGCACGTGACCGCACCAACCGTCAGGGCCGCCAAGGGGGGCACGCCGCTCGTGATGGTGACCGCCTACGACGCACCGACGGCCCGCATCGCGGACGAGGCCGGCGTCGATATCATCCTGGTCGGCGACTCGGTGGCCATGGTCGTACTCGGCTACGACGACACCTTGCAGGTGACGGTGGCCGACATGGCCCACCACGTCGGCGCGGTGGCCCGGGCCCGTCCCCGGGCACTCGTGGTGGCCGACATGCCGTGGCTCAGCTACCACCTGTCGGCCGGGGAGGCCGTACGCAACGCCGCCACCCTGGTCCGGGCCGGCGCTTCCGCGGTGAAGCTCGAAGGCGGGCGGACGAGGGTGGGGGTCATACAGGCCCTGGTCGACGCCCAGATCCCCGTGATGGGCCACCTCGGCCTGACGCCCCAGTCGGTGCACGCCCTGGGCGGCTACCGGGTCCAGGGTCAGCAGACCGAGGCCGCGACCTCCCTGCTCGACGATGCCCGCGCCCTGGCCGGCGCCGGCTGCTTCGCCATCGTGCTCGAGTGCGTCCCCCGCGAGGTCGCCGCCCTGATCACCAAGGAGGTCCCGGTGCCCACCATCGGCATCGGCGCCGGCCCCGACTGCGATGGCCAGGTGCTCGTGCTCCACGACCTCCTCGGCCTCGAGGACCGGATCGCCCCCAAGTTCGTCCGCCGCTACGCAACGTTGAAGGCCGACGCGGTAGCAGCCGTGGCCGCATACGCCGGCGACGTGCGGGCCCGCTCGTTCCCGTCCGACGGCGAGAGCTACCACCTCTCCGAGGAGGTGGCCGCCGCCCTGGGCATCGACCGCGACGCGGCATCCCGAACGGCATGAACCTGCGGATGCTGCGCTGGGCGATCGCCGGCCTGCTCCTCGTGGGCGGCATTGCCTTCCTCACCGTGGGCGCCAACGGCCCCAAGGACCCCACGCTAAAGCCGTCGGACGGGCAGATCAGCCTGAGCCGAACCCGCTTCGGCGACTTCGCCGAGATCGGGTTCCGTATTGACCCGACGCCGGCGGCGACTGCCGCCGCGGCCCGCTGCGCCCTCCTGGCCGAGACGGCGGCCCAGCAGAACCTGGGCCTGATGGACCGCACCGACATCGGCGGCTACGACGGCATGCTCTTCAAGTTCGCCGCGGACACCACTGCGAGCTTTTACATGAAGGACACGCCGCTGCCCCTGTCGATCGCCTTCTTCGACGCCGCCGGCCAGTTCGTCTCCACCGCCGACATGGCGCCGTGCATCCACCAGGCCACCTGCCCGACCTACGCCGCGGCCCGCCCCTACCGGTGGGCCCTCGAGGTGCCCCAGGGCGCCCTGCCCCGCCTCGCCATCGGCCCCGGCACCAAGATCACCGCCGGCGGCCCCTGCCCGTAGACACCCGCCAGGACGGCGCCGGCAGGGGCGGGGGCCCCCTGCTTCGGCGAGGAGGCGGGGATGGGGGTCCCCGCCGGGAATGAACACTGTCTCACCCCCCTGACATGCTTGGGTCCGTGACGAGTACGATGGTTCCGCTCCACACCCTGCTCCGGGAATTCCCCGGAGCCCTGCGTGCTCGCCGCCAGGTCCAGAGGGAGGCTTTCCTCACATGCGCCCGTACGAAATCATGATCATCCTCGACCCGACGCTGGACGACGAAGCCGTCCGCGGCGAGGTCGATCGGGCCACCGAGCTCATCAAGGCCAAGGGCGGCGAACCCGGCAGGGTCGAGCGGTGGGGCAAGCGCCGGCTGGCCTATGAGATCCGCAAGCACCGCGAGGGCAACTACGTCCTCGTCCAGGCCAAGTCCGAGCCGTCGGTGATGTCCGACCTCGACCGCCAGCTGACCCTGGCCGATGCGGTGCTGCGCCACAAGGTCGTCCACCTGCCGGAGAAGGCCCTCGGCAAGGCCGCCCGGCCCCTCGGCACCGTCGGTCCCGACGATGGCGCCCCTACCAGCGAGCCGGCGACCCCGACGCCTGCGCCCGTTGCCGTCGCCGCCGAGTAGCGGCCCCGTACATCACCAGGCGAACGGAGTGAATTCCATGAACGGAACCAGCGGAGTGAAGCAATGAACGGAAACAGCGTCACAGTCATCGGGAACGTCACCAGAGACCCTGAGCTGCGGTTCACCGCCAGCGGTCAGGCCACGGCCAGCTTCGGGCTGGCCGTCAACCGAGTGTGGAACGACCGCCAGACCAACGAGAAGAAGGAGGCGGTGTCGTTCTTCGATGTCGTCTGCTGGCGGGAAATGGCCGAGAACGCCAGCGAGTCGCTGTCCAAGGGCGCTCGCATCATCGTCACCGGCCGCCTGGAGCAGCGCTCCTGGGAGACCCCGGAGGGCGAGAAGCGCTCCAAGATCGAGATCGTGGCCGACGAGATTGGCCCCAGCTTGCGCTGGGCCACCGCCCAGGTCACCAAGAACGACCGCCGCGGCCCCAGCGACGGCGGCGGCCAGACGACGAGCGGCGCTCGCCCAGTGGCCAACGCCGCACCTTCCGGCGCCGCCCCCGCGCCGACCTACGACTACGGAGACGAGCCTTTCTAAATGGTCACCCTCATCATGCGGGCCGACGTGGACAACGTCGGCAAGAAGGGCGATGTCGTCGACGTTGCCGATGGTTTCGCCCGTAATTTCCTGGTCGCCAAGGGCCTGGCCATGAAGGCCACCCCTGGCGCCGTCGCCCAGGCCACCGGCATGCGCCGGTCCCGGGCCGTGAAGGATGCTCGCGACCGCGAGTCCGCCGAGCAGGTCGCCCGCCTGCTGGTGACCAAGGTCATCCGCATCACCGGCCGCGCCGGCCCCGAGGGCCGACTGTTCGGCTCGGTCACGACGGCCGACCTGGTCGCCGCCGTTGCGGAGCAGGCCGGCGTGACCCTGGAGCGCAAGCGGGTCCACCTCGACGAGCCGATCAAGGCTGTCGGCACCCACGAGGTGCCGGTCCGCCTGCACCCCGAGGTCGAGTTCCGGCTGCCCGTGGAGGTTGTCTCAGCCTAACCGATAGACTCGAACGCATGTTCGGCGCTACTGCACAGGCAATCGCCCGAAATCCCGAGGTTGTTCCCCTAGCGACCAGCAGGCCACACGCGAGAGCGTGAAGGCAGATGGCCCAGTCGATCGAAGATGCCCGACGCCGCCAGTCGGGGACATCTGGCCGCCAGCAGGGGGCGCCCACCACCCGGGTGCCCCCGCACAATCTCCAGGCCGAGGAGTCCCTGCTCGGGGCCATGCTCCTCAGCCGCGACGCCATCGTGGCGGCCGTGGAGGTGCAGCTCTCGGCCGAAGATTTCTACAAGCCGGCCCACGGCCATATCTACGACGCCATCACCGCGCTCTACGCCCATGGCGACCCGGCCGACCCCGTCACCG
>JANMRJ010000886.1:0-1137 GCA_031370985.1 Acidimicrobiales bacterium | reverse complement strand
CCCCGTAGCCGTCGGGACCGGGCCTCCAGATCTCGTTGGAGGCGACGAGCCCGGAGTCGGCGGTACCGGTGATCTCCCGCACGCTCGTCACCCGCCGGGTACCGCCGAGCCAGGCCAAGTGGATGATGAGGTCGACGGCGTTGGCCACCAGCAGGTTGGTGACCGTCGGATCGAGGCGTTCCCGCGTCATGGCCGCGTACATCGCCAGCCGGCTGAACACGCCCTTGGAGGAGTCGGCGTGGATCGAGCACATCGAGCCGTCGTTGCCCTGGCTCATGGCCAGGAGCATGGGCAGAACCTCGGCGCCTCGAACCACGCCGACAATCACGCGGTCGGGGTCCATGCGCAGCCCAGCCCGCACGCCGTCGGCCAGACTGAACTCCCCGACACCCTCGGCGTTGGCCTCCCGGGCCTCGATCGTCTCGTGGTCCGGGTGCAGGTCGCGGAAATGCTCGAGGCCGATCTCAAGCGAGTCCTCGATCGTCAGCAGGCGCTCGGCCTCCGGGATCTCGTTGATGAGACAGCGCAGCGTCGTGGTCTTTCCGGTGCCGGTGCCTCCGGCGACGATCAGGTTGAGCCGGGCCCGGACCGCGGCCGACAGGAAGGCGCCCATGGCGACGTCGACCAAGCCGAGGTCGACGAGCTGCTCGACCCGGTGGATGGCGAAGTCGTGGCGACGGATGGTGACCGTCGGGCGGCCGGTCACTGCCATGAGGGCGTGCAGCCGGTCACCGTTGGGCAGCCGGAGGTTCAGCTCCGGGTGGGCGTTGTCCCATCGGCGCTCGCTGCGGCCGACCCGACGGGCAGCCGTGGCGATCATCTCCACCACCTCGTCGTTGCTCTCGGCGATGGCCGGGCCGCGAACCTTGGAGCCGTCACGCATCTGGAGCCAGGTGGGCTCGGCGCCGGGGATGTGGATGTCACGGATCTCCGGGTCGTCCAACAGCGGTTGCAGCCGGCCGAGCCCGTGGAGGCGATCGAGGACGGCTGCAGTCAGCTCCTCCTCTTCCTCGTCGCTCAGCGGGTGGCGGCCCTCGGCCAGCGCCTCTCGGGCCAGCCGCTCCAGCTCGTCACAGATCAGCTTGTGGGAGAGCGCCCGCTCATCCTCGGGGCGCAGGCGAGGGCGCCGCGCCTCCT
>JANMRJ010000868.1:0-15920 GCA_031370985.1 Acidimicrobiales bacterium | reverse complement strand
ACATCTCCTGACGTAGCCTACGTCCGACACATGCGCTACCGTCGGCCAATGGAGCTCGGGCCGGCGCAGACGACAGGCCAGGTGTGAGGGTCCGGCGCCGACAGGTGACTCCCTGGGTCATCGTGCTGTGCGTCGTGGCCTTGACGGCCGGCGCCTGCCAGAGCCAGGACGTGACCAAGGCCGCCCTGGACACCGACGTGGCCACCGTCTACACCAACCTCCTGGCCAAGCGGGACACGCTGCTCGGCACCCCGCCCCGCACCGGCGTTCAGGTGGAGGCCAACTGCTACAGGGGCGGCCCGAAGCAGCCCGACGTCGGCGCCGGCAAGGATTGGCGCTGCGACGTAACCGAGAACGACGCGTCCACGGCGGCGACCGGACCGATCGCCACGACCTACCTCGTGCTTGTGCGGGCGACCGCATGCTGGACGGCCCTGGCCGAGTCGCTCAGCGCCAAGGCGGAGACCATCGACGTGATCACCATGACAGACCCCCGCACCGGCGCCGATCTCCCTGATCCGTTGGGCGGCTTCGATGGGTGCCTGCGGGCATGACCCGGGGCGATGCCACCACCACCACTCCGGCGGTCGAGGTGCACGGCCTGGTCAAGCGCTACGGCGACGTGGTTGCCGTCGCCGGCGTGGACCTGGTGGTGCGCCAGGGCGACGTGTTCGGGTACCTCGGCCCGAACGGGGCGGGCAAGACCACGTCGATGCGGATGCTGCTCGGGCTCATCAAGGCCGACCAGGGCACGGTCCGCCTGTTCGGCCGCGACCCCTTCGACGATGTGGTAGCCGCACTTGAAGGCGTCGCCGGCTTCGTGGAGACGCCCCGCTTCTACCCGTACCTGACGGGGCGGGCCAACCTGCGGTGGTGTGCCGGGCTCGACGGCGGCGACGCAGTCGAGCGGATCGACACCGCCCTGGAACTGGTCGAGCTGGACGACCGGGCCGACCACATGGCCGGCGGCTACTCCTTCGGCATGAAGCAGCGACTCGGGATCGCGGCAGCCCTGCTGCGCGACCCCAAGCTGCTCATCCTCGACGAGCCGACCACCGGACTCGACCCCGGCGGGCAACGGGACATGCGCGAGCTGGTCCGCCGCCTGGCCGGCGAGGGGTTGACCGTCCTGCTGTCGAGCCACAACCTGGCCGAGGTTGAGGATCTCTGCACCCAGGTGGCCATCGTCAACGCCGGCCGGATCTCCCACGATGGCTCGATTGCCGATCTCCGGCGCGCCGCCGCGCCCACCCACCGCCTGCACACCACCGACGACGCCGCCGCGCTCGAAGTGGTCAGGTCGCTGGCCGGCGTGGTCGACACCCACGCCATGCCCGACGGGGGGATCACGTTGCGATCGAGCGCATCCGCGCTCGATCACCTGTCACTCCGCCTCGCCGAGAAGGGCATCGGGGTCCGGGCCCTGGTCGGAGGAGCGGCCTCACTCGAAGAGTTGTTCTTCCAGCTCACCGGCGCCGGCGCCGACACAAGGGAAGGCCCGTGACGGCCACGATGACGGTGCTGGGCTGGGAGCTCCGGAAGCTCGCGGCGCAGAAGCGGGCCTGGCTCGGTCTGGCCGCCTCGGCGCTGGCTCCGCTCATCCTGGTTGCGGCCATGAGCCTGCAGAACACGCCGCTCCCGAAGGACATCCCCTTCGGGCGCTCCATCCGTGACAGCGGCCTGGCCGGTCCTCTGGTACTGCTCGGCTTCGGCGGCATCTTCTTTTTCCCCATGCTGACGGCCATCGTGTCGGGAGATCTGTTCTCCTCGGAGGACCACCACGGGACCTGGAAGACCTACCTCACGCGATCGGTGAGCCGGCGCCAGGTCTACGCGGCCAAGGTGATAGCCGGCATGGCCTACGCCCTGTTGGCCATGCTGCTCATGGCGGTGGTGAGCGTGCCCGCCTGCGCGCTGCGGTTCGGCTTCCGACCCCTCGTCGGGCTCTCCGGCGCCGACATCGGGGCGGGCCGGGCCCTCGGCCTCGTGGCGGGCAGTTGGGCCCTCAGCGCCCTGCCCGTCCTCGCCTTCACCGCCATCGCCCTGGCCGCATCGGTGCTGACCCGCAACAGCGTGTCGGGAGTCGTCTCCCCGATCATCCTCTCGTTCCTCATGCAACTCGTGGCCTTCCTATCGGGGGCCACGGTCCTCCGCCACTTCCTGCTGACCACCCAGTTCGAAGCGTTCCACGGGTTCTTCCACAATCCGAGCTATCTGGCGATGATCAGTCGGGCCATCTGGATCTCGGTGCTGTACGCCGCCCCGCCGCTCGTGGTCTCGTATCGAGTGTTCACCAGGCGGGACATCACCGGAGGCTGACTCACGGGGTCCAGAGCTGGCCGGGAGGTGACGGGACGGCGAAGGGTTCACGTCCGGAGGCGGGCGGCGATCTCCGCCCAGAGCTGGCCGAACGTCTTGGCCGCCAGAGACGAGGGAGCGTAGACGCCCACCGGCGCACGTTCCGGTCCCATCCGCTCGATCGTGCTGGCGCTCGGGATCTGCGTGACGAGGAGCGCCGGCCACTCCGCACGCAGTTCGGCCATCACGTCGCGATGCAGGCGCTTGCGACCGTCGACCATGGAGAAGTAGGGAAGGAGCGCCGGCGGGTGGTCCTGGGTGGCGAGAAACATCGAGAGCTGGTGCAACGTGCGCGAGGACAACGTGGTCGGGATCACAGGCACCAGCAGGGCGTCGGCAGCGCCGAAGACGCTTTCGCTGGCCAATGAGATGCTCGGCGGGCAGTCGAGCAGAGCGATGTCGTAGCGGTCTGCGACTCCGCCCAGCAGCGCGGCCAGGCGCTCGGTCGGCCGCTTCCTCCCGTCGAGATGGAGGTCGAGGTGACGCAACGAGAAATCGGCGGGAACGACGTGAACTCCCGGGATATCGCTGGCTCGGACGTGCTCCAGAAGGTCGCCCTTCGAGCTGACGAGCCGTTCGGTGCCGCCCTTCACCTTCGGCCGGATGCGGAAGAGGAACGTCGCCGCCCCTTGCGGGTCGAGGTCCCAGACGAGGACCCGGCTCCCGCTGATCGCCGCCTCCCGAGCCAGGTTCACCGCCGATGTCGTCTTCCCGACGCCGCCCTTGATGCTGTAGGTGGCCAGTACCTTCACCGGATGGCTCCAATCAGGTCAGCCAACGCCCGTGCCGTCTGCTTGGTGTCGTACGCCCCGAAGCGCTCGGCGAAGGAGTCGCGCGCCGCCTGCCGGCGGCGGTCGAAGATCTCGGTAAGGCGGCCCATGGCGAGCATCGTGTCGGCGGTCACGCCCGGCGAGCCGTGCAGCTCCTGGCTCATGGCCTTCAGTTGGGCGGTGTGGACCTCGGTGTCCTGGTGCTCCCCGAGGTTGTCCTGCAAGGCTTTGAGGCGCTGCACGAACGGCTTGCGGGCGGCCGCCGGGAGCAGGCCACCGAAGCACTCGAGGAGGTACCGGAGCCGCTTGGCGTCCTTGCGCAGCTCGTGCAGCTCCTCGGCAGGGGTCTCCGGGCTGATGCTGCGGCCGCGCAGCAGAAGTTGGTCCTGGGCATCGCCGATACGGCCGACGACCAGCGGCCCGAGCGGCCGTGCCGATCGCTTGGCGGCCAAGGAGGCTCCTCCGGGATCGTCGATCCACGCTTGCCATGCGCTCAGCATCCCGTCGTAGCGAGCGGACTGAAGGTGCCCGACAAGGACGCCGTGCTCGTCGGCGCGACGCTGTGCGATGTGGTGGACGACGGGTTGCAGCGCGGCCGCCGAGGCCGGGTCGAGGGGCTCGACGTATCCCGGCCACTCGATCAAGTAGACATCCAGGTCGCGCCGCGGGCTGGTCACCGCGCCCAGCCACCGGAACTCGCCGCGGAAGTGGTCCCGGCCGTCAGGCGGCAGCACTTGCTTGCCGTGCGACAGGATCGAGCGGGTCCTGCGGACGGCGATGCGCAGGTCGTGGAGGAACTCCGAGTCGATGTCGTCGATCGTCCCCTGACGGTTGGCAACGATGGTGCCGGCGAGGTTGGCCAGGACCCGGCGGAAACCGCCGCCCGCCGGCTCGGCCGCGTCCAACGACACCGTCGGCGAGTCGATGAAACCACGGAGGTCGATGCCGGCGTCGGCGGCGAGGCAGTCGAGGATATCGCCGTCACGGCCGGTGAGACCGAGCGATGCGAGGAGGTCCGCTGTCTGGCGCGCCGGTCGGACATAGCCCTCGAACGGTACGACCTCGGCGACCCACGTCAGGGAGACCTCGCGGCCGGCGTCGACTCGTAGATCCTCATACAGGGTGACGCCGACGACGGCCTTGCCACTGTCGTCGCGCCGCACCGCTTCAGTCTGGAGCGCGGCAACACCGAAGGTCGGCCGGAGGGCCCGAATGTCGAGGTGGGGGGCGAGCCGGGCGCGCAGTGGTCCAGCCGGCAGATCTCCGGCAACCGAGGGCAGGCGGTCGACGACGAGGTGGGCCTCAGCGGGACCGCCCCCGCTCACGATTAGTTGCAGGCCCGTACCGGCACGGACCTCGAGGCGGACGCCGGCGGCGTGGAGCCGGCCGTCGAAGGTGTCCAGCAGCGTGCGCTCGACGAGCTTGGGACGACCGACGACGAACCCCGCACCGGCCAGCGCCGAGGCGAGATGCTGGGCCGGGAGCGTCTCGCCGGTGTAGCTCACAACTCCCATGAACAGCCCCGACCCTCCGGATTCGCACGACGAGCACCCAAGTCAGTCATTCTGCAACAGGACACCGGCCGGCGCCCCCGCTTGGGTGAACAGGGGGCAACGCCAGGATGAACCTCCGGCGACGTGCTGGTCCGCCGACAGCAATCAAGCCGGCAGCCACGCTGCGTCGCGGGGCGGACGCGCAGATTTCGGGCGGAGTTGACCTGGGTGGGAGTCGCGCGTTGGTGCGCCGTTCGCTCAGCGCTTGCCGACCGTTTCCCGCGATGACGCATTCGGAGCCGGCCGCCACGGTTCCCATTGACAACGGTCGATGCGTTTGCGAGACTCATTGATGCTCGTCAATCAACGTGGGAGAACCTGAAGCCGATGAACCCTGACCTCGCCCGGCGAGCTGTCGCCGAGATGGTCGGGACCGCACTGTTGGTACTGGCCGTGGTCGGCTCCGGGATCGCCGCTTCCCGCCTCTCACCTGGCGACATCGGCCTCCAGCTCCTCGAGAACGCGGTGGCCACGGCGGCGGCGCTCGTTGCCATCATCCTGGCCATCGGTCCGGTGTCCGGTGCCCAGCTGAACCCAGTGGTCACGCTGGCCGACCGGATCTTCGGTGGGACCACCACCGTGGAAGCGGGCACGTACTGCCTCGCTCAGGTAATCGGTGGGGCGATCGGAGCGGTCGTCGCCAACGTGATGTTCTCGATGCCGGCCATCGAGTTGTCGACCAGGGCACGAAGCTCCACTGCCCTATGGGTCAGCGAGGTCGTTGCCACCTTCGGGCTCCTGCTTGTCATCTTCGGCGTCGTGCGCTCGGGCCGGGCTGCGGTCGCACCCTTTGCGGTGGGTGCCTACATCGGCGGGGCCTACTTCTTCACGTCGTCGACCAGCTTTGCCAATCCTGCGGTGACCCTCGCCCGCTCCCTGTCGAACACCTTTGCGGGCATCGACCCCGGATCGGTTCCCGCCTTCGTCGTCGCCCAGTTCGTGGGCGCCGCCTTGGCCGTTGGATTGGTCCGGCTGTTCTACCCCATCAACGCCGGCGCCACCCAGCCCTCCGCCTGAGCACAAGGAGAGATCGTGTCCGACACCGCCATGCCGACCGAGCAGCGACATGTCCTCAAGTTGGCGGCCAACCGTCTCGCCACGGACTTCGCGGGCACCTTCAGCAGCGTGACGATCGAGCTGTTCCTCCTGACCAGCTACGACCAGTTCGCCGCAAAGGCGACGGTCACCACGTTCCTGCCCCTGATGGCCGAACGCTTCGCCCGCCAGCGCCTCAACGCACTGGCGCGCGTCGAGGGGAAGGCAGACGACGGCGTGCCCGTCGTGCTCTTCCTGTGCGTCCACAACGCCGGCCGCTCCCAGATGGCCCTCGGCTGGTTCAACCATCTGGCCGGCGAGCGGGCGATCGCCTGGTCGGGCGGATCGGAACCGGGCAGCGAGGTCAACCCGGCCGCTGTCGCCGCCATGGCCGAGGTCGGTATCGACATCTCCGAGGAGTTCCCCAAACCGTGGACCGACGAGATCGTCCGGGCCGCCGATGTCGTCGTCACCATGGGGTGCGGCGACGCCTGCCCGCTCTTCCCCGGCAAGCGCTACGAGGACTGGGTGCTCGCCGATCCCTTTGGGAAGAGCGTCGAGGAGGTACGTCCCGTTCGCGACGAGATCGGCCGGCGGGTCCGGGACCTCCTTGCCAGCTTGGGTGTCGCCGCCACTACGGCCGGGTGAGCACCGCCGGTCGACCCGGTCAACCCACCCACGAGAGAACGGTTACCCGGACTATCCCCGCGGCGATGACCGGCAGGACGACATCGAGGAACGCGAACTTGGCCGGCGCCACCGCGAGCGCTACCTGATCGCCGACCCAGAACTGTGCGAACCGGTCGGGGCGTCCTTCCTTGGCGGGTCGAACCGGCGGCGCGTCACGGTCTCGTCGTCAAGGCCGCGATGGCCAGTCGTAGCCGGCATACGGGTTCAGAATCTGGGTTTTCCACATCGCATCGCGTTCGGCGGCGGTGAGGCGCGCCACGTCGGCGGAGTCGGTCCAGGAGCTGGTGATGGTGGAGACCTGGTGGTCGATGATGTCCCACGCCTCGAGGCGGGTCAGGTGGTAGACGCTCGCGGCATCAAGGCAGCCGGCCAGCTGGCTGTAGCGCCAGCCGTCGGGGCGGATGGCGAGCGCCTGCTGCGCTTCCTGCCCGGCACGTAGCTGCGGGCAGATGTCGTAGGCCGGCGCGAGGGTGAGCATCTTGCCGTCCCAGAACGCCGCATGGTTGCGGGCGTGGTCGTCGGTGTTGCCGACACAGATATTGAACGTGATGCGGGAGAACAGCTCGCGGAGCGTCTCATCGACGTTGGTGAAGCGAGCGCGGATCTCATCGGCGAGCTCCCAGTAGCCGGCGTGGATCGCACCCCACTCATCAACACCAAGGACGGTCATGGACGACACGACGAGTCGTCGCTCGCCCGGTCTGGGTGTGCGGTCGAATCGTTCGACAAGGAGGACGTCGCGGCCCAGGCAGCGGATCACCTCGGCACCTGCCACGGTCAGGCCGACCCGGCGCGCCAGCGCCATCGCCACCCCTTCGGCCTTCACGACCGGGTACGGGTCGCTGTCCTGGGAGAGCTTCGCTATGAGCTTGCGGCCGCCATCGTCGAGCACCACCTTCGGTCGGGCTCCGCCGACGGAGGAGCCCGCCTGCAGGGCCATGCGCAGGTCGGGGGAGAGCTCACCGCCGGCCAGGAACTGCGCTGTGGCCGTGACCATCTCCTCGAGCGTCCCCCCCGACGAGCGGTGCTCGTAGATGTCCGGTTGCTCCTGGAAATCGAGGCCGCCGATGCGGTCCGACCCGGCCTCGAGCAGGTATGTCAGCAGGCCCAACCGGTCGACATCCGCGTGACGACCGGCGGAGCCGGTCAGGCGGTGGAGGATGATCCGCTGGCCCCAGGCGTCGGGGCCGGCGTCGCGAATGCAGCCGGCGACCGCCAGGTTGCCCAACGGGCGGATCCGGCCCGGCCTCAGTGGCAGCTCAGGCTCGGACAGCGGGATGGCGTCGCCCCGTGCGAGGTAGCTGCGGCCGTAGTTGAAGTCGATCGTTTGCGCACACTGCTCGATCCGTCCGGCCACGACCGGCTCGGTCGCTCCGGGCAGCCACACCCAGACGTACGCCGCCCCGGGGCCCTCAGAAGTCATCATGCACTTCCAACGATGGCGGTCGAACCCGCTCTGGGAGCAGCGCCAGTCGGTCCTCGGCCCGCCTGACCCGCGCTGAGAGCTCCGCACGGTCGGGCGTGAACAGCGCGACGCCGAGGAGGGTGGCGATCTCGAAGGCCGTGCCGATTGCCACGGTCGGGTCACCCAGCTCGACCTTCCGTGCCGTCGGCTTCGATACGCCGGCCCGCTCAGCCAACTCGAGGATCGTCCACTGCTTCTCCCGGCGCGCCTGAGCGACCATCATCCCAAGGAGGCGTGCCGCTTCAGCCGCATGACGCGACATCCTGGGAACCCGGGTCGGCACAGCCACACCTCCTCCGATCCGGTAAGTATGATTGTCCTTAACGCATCTAAGAGCACTTTAACATTCCATACTGCGTGCGTACCCTGGGTTCTTCAGTGCGCAAGCGCACCGAATGGGACGACTGCGACGCCAGGACGACTGCGACGCCATCCGTACGCATGTAGCCGTAACCGTTTGGAACGCCCGACCACCGGGCCGGTTGAAGTCAGCAGAGGTCGGCAAGCAGATCGTTCAGTAGAAGCTCCTCGTGGACGGCGCGGCCTGCGCCTGCCATCTCCGTCGTAATCTGCGCGTCCCAGCACGATCCGACGGGGGCACCGTTGAGGGCCGGCAGCTCGGCGACGACCGGAGCCAGGCCGGCCAGCGCGGCGAGGTAGTCGTCGGAACCGAACTGCCAGGGCCGGCACTGGTAGGTGCCCACCATCAGGTTGGCGATCGTTATCCCCGGCCAGTCGAAGTCACCGTGATACCGAAGCTCGGAACCACCCTGGGCCAGCAGGCGCAGCAGTGTTGTCACGACGACAGCCGGCTGTCCCTGAATGCAAACAAGGGCACGTCGGCTCCCGGCGTCGACAGCCGCCTCGAGGACCCGCGGGTTCTCGCACACGTACACCACGCCGTCGTCGGGTGCTCTGACATTGATGCGACGAAGGTCACGGATGGTCAGGTGGGTCTCCCAGCCGGCTTGGGTTCGCCCTTCGAGCCACGACGCACTCGACGCCCGTAGCCCGGCGGTGAGAACCGTCGTGGAAACCTCGTCCGTAAGCACGCCCACCGCCCGCCACAGCGCACGCCGACCCGCCGCACTCGAGGGGTACGGCGTCGCCACCACGGCCGCCGCGGCCCGAAGTACGAGGGCGCCCAGAAGCGTCCCGTCGTCCAACCCATGGGCGTCGCCGGTCACAAGCGACGCCAGCTCGCCGCGGCCACACGGCGGATCACCGCTCAGATGGGGGACGCCGGCCAGACACCGGACGGCGGCGCCGAACAGGCGCTCGGCCCGTTCGGCCGGCACCCGTCCGAGAGTCCCAGCCCGGCGCAGGTCGTCGAACCACGCCTCGGCCCACTGGGCCCCACCGAGGCCAGTCTCCTCCAGGCCACGACGACCGGCAGCCCAAACGCGCGCCGCCGCATCGGCCTGGGCCTGGCGCCGGCCAGGTCGGTCCACCAGCGGGCCCCGGATCTGCTCGGCCACGCCTACCAGTCCGGCGCCGACACCGCCTTCACGGAGCCGCCGGTCGAGGTCGGCCAAGTCGACCGTGGCTCTGTCGTTGGCGACCGGTCGTCCGAGGAGCCCCGCCAGGGCGTGGCGCTCCTCACGATTGAGCCCGTCGAGCCTGAGGGTACCCGACGGTTGTAGCCCGTTGCGCTGCAACCTCTCCGCCACGATGTCCCACAGCCGGCCCAAGCCGGGCCTGTCCAGGCCGGCAGCCGCCGTCACACCCCGACCAGATGGCGTTGGTGGCCATCCCATCGGAAGTGGACGAGCGCCACCCCGGGATGGGCGGGGTCGCGCACCGCCTCGTAGATCTCGAGGCTGGGCACCGTCTCGAAGCACCCCCACATCCGTTCGCTGGTGAGCACGAAGTCCATGCCGAGCTGGACGAGCAGGCCGAGGAGGTGGCCGTGGGTGGGCTCGTCAACCTTGGCGAAGGCGTCGTCGAGCAGCAGGAGACGAGGCGCGGTGGGTGTCTCCCGGGCGATGGCCTGGAAGTGGGCCGCCGCGGCCGAGAAGAGGGCCAGGTAGGACAGGACTCGCTGCTCGCCCTGGGACAGGCCCAGCCGGCTCGACAGCGTGCGCGACGAACCTGGGTTGGCGATGTCGGTCACCTTGACCGTGAACTGGTACCAGTTGCGGAAGTCGAGCGCGGTCCGGAGATGGTGCTCGTACCCGGCGCTGGGATCGGCGGCGCGCTCGGCCTCGATGAGCAACAGCAGGGCATCGCGAAGCTGGAGATCGGCGGCCTCGTCGCGGAGGTCGTCGACCAGGAGGCGGGCGGCCACGCCCGCCGGCGCGGCCGCGTCGTCCCGCAGCTTCCAGTCGAGGTGGGCGCCCTTGCCGTGCGACGTGCGGACGCCGGCCAACGTTCGGTTGGTGCCGGCGACGAGGTCGTGCGCATCGAGCAGCTTGGCCCGCACCTCGTCGGCCAGCTCGCGGAGGAGGAACCGCTCGAACACCTCGCGCTCCCTCGCCGCCAGCCGGCCCTTCGCCGCCTCGGCCTCGGCGGCCAGCCGGTGGGCGACCACCGCCAGGGGCTGGCGACCGGTGTCGTCGGCGACATGAACGACCTTCACGCCCTCCTGCTCGTCGATCGCCGTGTCGTAGCCGCCCGCAAGCGACTCGCTCAGGCGGTCGTAGCGGGACAGGATCGTGCTGTCCGACACCTCGTCGTCGCCATCGACCAGCGGCGCGACGGCGGCGGCGAGCGCCACGGCAGCCTGGGTGCGATCCGAGGTGACCTCGATGGGAACCAGGTCGCCCGCCCGGCCGACATCGCGGCCGGTGGCGGCGAGCATCACGCCCGGCTGCCCGACCGCGGCCTCCAACGCCCGGCCGGCGACGGCGACCGCCGTACCCGCCGCCGCCTCCACGGTGCCGGCCTCGGCCAGGCGACCGGTGGCCGTGACGTGGGTGGTCAAGGCCACAGTCCTTGCCTGCTCGGCCGCAGGGAGGACCGAGTCGTCGAGCACGGAGAGGCGGGCGGAGGCGTCCCGGTGCTTGGCGAGCACTATCTCGACCGTGGCCGCCAACGCATCTCGCAGGGTGGCCAGCTCATGGGCCGCGGTGTGGTGTTCGGCCCGCCGCTGGCGCGCTCCGGTGACGCACATGGCCGCCTCGGCCCGGCGATCGGTCTCCTGGGCTCGATGGCCGATCAGGCGCTGGTGGTCGCCGGCGAGGTCGCGCAAGGCGCCCCGATGCTCCGACAGCGCCTCGGTCAGCTCCCCCAGGGCGGCGAGCACACCCTCGAGGGCGATCACAGTCGTGGGCAGCCCCTCTCCCAATGCCTCGCTTGACACGTTGGCCGCCAGGCGGTTGGCCGCCGTCCGGGCGACCTCCGCCCGCCGACGCTCCTGCTGGTGCCGTTCGCGCGCCGACGCAAGGGCCCGGTCGGCGTTGCGCAGGTCCCCCGCCGCCTCGTCGATCGCGGCCGCGGGCGGGATGGTGGCGGGAAGCCCCTCGACGGCCTCACGATGCCTGGCTGTGACCTCGACGCGCTCGCGGGCCAAGGCAACCTCGACCCGACGGCCGTCCACTACGCGCCGCCGCTCCGCCAGCAGCCGCTCTCGGGTGGCCCGGCGGGCCCCAGCGCCGAGGAACTCGACCGTGTCCTTGTGCCAGGCGCCCCGCAGCAACCCGAGCGACCAGCGCCCGCCGGGCGTGACCGAGGCAGCGGCGCCGGGCTGATCACCCAGGCCGACGGCCCGCAGCACGGCTTCGATCGTGGCCGTGCTGACGGCGCCGTCGCCGCCGGCCACAGGCACCAGCACGTCGGCCAGCGTCGCCGCCCCGACCGGCAGGGCAGGAGCGTTGATGCGCAGGAGGGTCTCACGGGTGTCGGGGTGGACGACGAGGCCGTCGCCGTGGACCCAGGCGTCGAGCAGGCCGGCGGCCTCAAGTGCGGCTTCCAGACCGGCGGCATCCTCGGGGCTCAGGTCGGGCGCGATGTCGACCAGCTCGTAGAGCGGCGCGCCGGCCGCAGGATCGCGTTCGGCGTCACGGTGCGGACGCGGCTCGGGCCGGGCCTCGGGCTCGGCCTCGACCTCGGCCACGCGCTCCTCGGCCGAAGCCAGCGCAGCCTCGGCAGTGACCAGGGCCACGGCGGCCTCGGCGGCGGCGAGACGGGCGGCCTGCAGCGGGCCCGCCAAGCAGTCGGCCACCGCCTGCCGGGCGGCAACCACCCACGTGGGCTCGCCCTCGCGGGCGGCGAGGCGATCGAGCAGCGGGGCCCACCTCGTGTCGAGGCTCGACGCAGGACCGGTCTCAGCCCAGGCGGTCACGGCGGCGGCCCACGCCTGCTCGGCCGCAGCCAACGCCGTCCGGGCCATGCCGACCCGGGACCGAGCGCCCTCCACGTCGGCCTCGGATTCCGCCACGCGCTCCTCGGCGGAGGCGGCCTTGTCCTCGGCCTGCTCCGCCCGGAGGCAGAGCTGCTTGACCTCGGAGGCGCGCCGCCGGCGCAGGTCGGCGAGGATCCGCGCCGCCCGCGCCCGGTCTCCGGCTCGCGTCACCTCGTCGGGATCGAGCTCGCCATCGGCCGTGGGCACCGGCTGACTCCCGAGCAGGGCAGGGTCGAGGCCGGCGTCGGCCGCCAACCCCCCGGCGATTGCAGCCGCTTCCCGGGTGTCGGCGGATGACCGGCCAAGGTCCACTGTCGCCGACCTCACGGCGGCAACCGCCCGCTGGTGGGCGGCCTCGGCACGCGCCGCGGCCGACTCCGCCTCGATCGCGGCGATGTCGAGAGCAGCGACCCGCTCCTGGCGGTCGATGAGGTCCTGGTGGGCGCGGTAGCCCTCACTGCGCTCGAGCTCGCGCCGTTCGGCCTCCCGTTCGGTCCGCTCGATCTTGGCGGCGTCGAGCTCGGCCTCTGTCTGCGCGACGACCTGGCTCGCGTCCACGACGGCGCGGGCCAGCCGGCGGGTGGCCCGCGCCGCGTTGGCTCGGGTGGCCTCGGCCTCCGCGACAGCTGCCGCCCGCCGGAAGAGGACCGTGCGGGTGTAGCCCCGATAGGCGCCGAGGAACTGGCCGAGGGCCAGGGCGGTGCGTCCTGAGCGGTCGACCTGCTCGCGGATGGCGTCGAGGTCGTCGAAGTGGCCGGCCGCCTCGGCCAGGACCCGGTCGTCGATCGGGGGCAGGGCGTCGGTGAGGACACTGGCCAGCTCGCCCGCCTCGACCCGGTTCCCGATGTTGGGATCGCGAAGGCGGTGGAGCAGGTGCAGCAGATTGCGGTACCGAGCGTCGTCGAACAGGCCGAAGAGATGGCGCCCGACCCGGCGGCGGTGCTCGGCCCCCGAGGTGGTGACGGCGTCGTCGCCGAGGGCCTCCTTCAGCCGCTCCACCGACAGGCATTCGCCGGCGATGTCGAGGTCGAGATCGACGCCCGGCCGGCGGTCGGTGATGAAGAACCAGCTGGCGGTGCTCCTCGTTGCCGTCGACGCCTTCAGCCCGGCGCCGAGTGTCTGGAACGACATGGAACCGTCAGGGTGGAGGCACCGGAGCTCGAGCCACAGGTACCCGATGTGGTTGCCGTTACGACGCCCGTCGGTCATGAGCCACCGGACGGTGGTGCGGTCGCGGCCGGTGGCGTCGAGCTGGCGAGTGTCACCGTCGAAGAGGAAGGGGAGCAGGATCTCGAGCGCCTTCGACTTCCCCGCCCCGTTCTTGCCCCGCAGCAGCATGCGGCCACCGGCAAAGTGCAGGGTCACCCGGTCGTACTGCCACACGTTCACGATGCCCGCCCGGTGCAGGGACCACCGGCCCTCGGGCCCTGCGCCCCGATCGGCCGGGTCCTCGTCCTCGCGCTTGGCGGCGGACGGGAATAGGTCGATGGCGGTCACCGCGACCACTCCTCTCCTTCGAAAGCGAGCGTGGCGGGAACCTCAACCACCTCGGGGGCGTAGCGGTTGGCGACCGCAGTGAGGTGCAGCTCGCCTCCAACGGCCCGACGCAGCAGGCCCATGGAAACCAGCAGATCCTCGACATCGCGGGGCAGTCGGCCGGGGTGATCGAGGTAGTCCTGCTTCCACCGCCGGCCGTGGCGCCCGTGCACGGCGGCCACCACCTCGTCGAGCATGCCCTCCCGAACAGCCACCGTGGTGACGAGCTCGTCGCGCCGCGTCGTATCCGGCCGCAGCCGGCGGGCCAGCTCACTGACGGCCAGCAGCGCTGCATGGCCGAGGGTGCCGCCACGCGGAAAGGCTTCGTCGGTCAGCTCGTCGCGTGGGTCGATGGCGGCAACGCCCTCGGCCCGGATCTCGAGCTCCAGGCCGAAGAGCTCCGCGAAGGTGCGGGCCTCGCGTCGTTGAGACTGGCGGAGCCACGCCCACGACTCCTCGTCGACATCGTCGGCCAGCACGGTCGGCTCCTCGACGAGCAACCGACGGACACGGTGGCGCGCGCCGGCGCCGGCGCCGGGCTCGGCCGCGAGACGGACGAGCTCGGAGGGATCCTCCACTTCGCGCAACGGAACGGCCAGCAGGTGACGGACGAGATCCCGACGAACAAAGAGCAACGCTTCGGCACCGGCATCGTCGGCGAAACCGCCGACCGTGCCATCGTCCTCGACCAGCACCCCCCAGATGACGAGCTGGCGGAGAGCGGCGACAAAGGCGCGCCGGTCGGCGTGGTTGTCGTAGCCGAGATCGATACCGGCCTCCGCAGCGGCGTGACGGACCTGCTCGGCGAGGGCGGACAGCAGGATCTGCTGGCGCCCGGTAATGAGCACTGAGCAGCACAAGGCCAGGTAGGCGTAGGTGCGGGGCGAGAACGGCGCCCCTGATGTCCGCCGTAGCGGCCGCGCTCTGCCGGCGCCCAGTCCCGCCTTGTAGAGGCGGGCGAAGGTGGCCTCGACGACCAGACGGTAACCGAGAAGCTGGCGGACATCCCGGCCGAGCTCGTCACGATGGCGGCGGATGAGCCGAAATGCCTCGGCGTGGGGCCCATCGTCAAGGGTGAGGGGGTGGCGCAGGAGATGGCGCAGCGCGTCCTGACGCTCCTCGGCGTCCCGGGTCGAGGTGGCAGGCATGGTCAGTCGCCAGTCCCCTCGGCCCGGCCGTCCTTCGGCGCCATCGGACGGCGACCGGCGGCCAGCACGACCAGGCGGAAGCCGTGGACGGTTAGGTCGCCCGACGCGCTGCGCACCGTGACGGACCGGTCCGAGGGTTCGACCCAGAGGACCAGGTTGGCGTCGATCAGGGCTGCGGAGGCTCCGGCCAAGTCGGGGCCGAACCGGGCCGTCGCCTGGCCCAGCAGCTCCACCAGCACACGGAACGCAGCCGCCGACAGCCTTACCTCGTCGAGGCGATCGCCGACGGCGAGCAGCTCGGCCACCGCCTGTTCCCTCCTGTCGGCCTCCAGGCGACGGTCAGCGGCAAGGCGCTCCTTCTGGGCGCCGTGATCGGCGACCCGGACAACCCCGCCGCGGGGGGTGCGATCGCCCCGCTCGCGAATGCTGATGGCCACCGGCGCGGCGGGGGCGTTCCACCAACTGGTGGTGGCCGGAAGGGCTTCGGCGATCTCGGCGTCAAGCAGGACGCCGAGGTGCCTGGCGCCGTAGAGGGCGAAGGCCGACGTGTACAGCACGTGAGCCTCATCGGGCGTCGCCGCATCGAACCAGGACGCCAGGCGGAGGAAGTGCCGGCGCAGCGATGACTCCCGGCTGCTGGCTGCGTTCATGCGCTTGACGTTGGCCAGGAGGGCGCCGACCGCCCGGACCGCTGCGGCCCGAAGCTGGTGGGAACCCGACGTGCGATCACCGGTGGCGCCGAACCAGGCCCGCAGCTCCGCCCAGTCGTCGACGGAACGGCCCCGGGACCGCTCGAACCCCTCGCCCCCCGGACTCGCCGCCCGCAACGCCTCCAGAGCCGGATCTGCCGCGCCGGCGCGCTCGACGATCAGCGGGATCTGTGGCTCGAGACGGTCGAGCGCCAGCCGGATGGACGCGGTATGGCGGGTGACGCCCTCGACGATCGTCTCCAGGTAGTCGAGCAGCAGGTGCTTGAACCCGAGCCACTCGTCATCGTCCAGATCGGAGCGGACCAGCACCGAG
>JANMRJ010000843.1:0-3336 GCA_031370985.1 Acidimicrobiales bacterium | reverse complement strand
TCCGCCGACCTCCACCCCTTCGTCATACTTCCCCCCTGCATAGGTTGGGCTGGTCCCCCACGCACGGCTGCGACGGCAGAGCTGCGACGTTGCGGTGTGGGCACCAGCGGATACCACTGGATGTGGTCGGAATTGTATTGCCCGGCGGTCCTAGGTGCAATAGGCATTTCTCGCTCTGCGTCCTCGAATCTGCCACCGTTCGTGGCTGACCCCGGACGCGACGAGGCCCCCGCTCCTTGGAAGGTGCGGGGGCCTGGTCGAAAGATGGAAACGAGGTGCTTCGGCTACCAGCCGCGAGTGGCGGGAAGGAGCCGGTACCCGCCGACGCCGCCGAGGCCGGTCAGGCTGCGCGACTCCTGGCGCGGCCTGCCTTCGCCCCCGGTCACCAGGGCCTCGAGGTCATCGTCGATCGACGCGATGTTGTTGGCGATGTCGCGGATGACCGGCGCCAGGGGCTCGCACGCCTGGGCGATGGCCTTGACGCCGATAATCACCGTGCCGACGGTGAAGCTGACGTGATTGAGGATCAGACAGATATTGATCAGGTACAACGCGATGGCGGCGACGATGATGGCCACCCCGATCAGCGTTACGACGGTTGCTGCGCCCATTGGTTCCTCACTTCGTTGATTGGAGACGGCGACGCCTGCCGACACGCGCCGGAGGCTGCTGGATGGCCGGTTTGGTGGCCCGGCGGACTGCCGGATTGATGAACTACAGGATCTTCTGGAGCGCAGCGCCGTAGCGGCGGGCCGACTGGCGGGCGGCGGCGCTCAGATCACGGGTCGTGTACAGCTTCGGCACCGAGTCGAGGGTGCCGGTGAGCTTCACGCCGTGATCAAGGATGTCGTCGGCGTACGTGTAGATCTCCTTGGCCGGGCGGAGCACCCGGTTGAGAAAGAGCAGGCACACGGGCGCCACGATGGCGATTAGGACGATGTTGCCGATCCACCAGAGGACCACGGATACCTCCTGAGCCGAACTGTCGGGCTGCTCCAAGCACCACGGCGAGCCGCGGTGCTCCGAGCGATAGGGGCATTGTATGTCGAGAACCTCTAGATGGAAAGACCCTCTAGAGCAGAAGTTCTCTAGCCGCCCTCCCACCTAGCTAGCCGAGCACCTAGCCGTCGCCTAGCCGAGCACCTGGCTGAGCGCCTAGCCGCGCCTAGCCGAGCACCTGGCTGAGCGCCTAGCCGAGCACCTGGCTGAGCGCCTAGCCGAGCATCAGTGCCGGCCGACGATTCCCACGAGGGCGTGGTCGACAAAATCAACGATGCCGACGACCGCGTCACGAACAGGCTGGCCCTCCCCGAGAGCGAGCATCTCGCCACGGCGGTCGGCCTCGACCACATCGACGTTGGCCGGGACGATGCCGGCCAACGGCACGTTGTACTCGGCGGACACCTCGGCGAAGAACTCGGCGTCGCCCTCCTGGGCCTTGTTCCCTACACCGTAGACGCGGGGGATGCCCAGCTCCTCGGCCAGCACGATGGTGCGGCCGGCGGTGAGGATGGACTTGCGACTCGGCTCCATGATCACCAGGAGCACATCGGCGTAGGCGAGCGTGCCGCCGGAGCGGCTGAGGTGCTCGAGCCCGGCCTCCATGTCCACCAGGGTGACATCGGCCTCTTGGTCGATGGCTGCTCCCAGGATGCTGCGCACGGCAGCGTGGCTACCGCAGGTTCAGCCGGCCCCCGCTTGGGTGATGCGCATGGCATGCAGCAGGGTCACCGACGAGGGGGTCACCGCCCCGTAGGTGCTGATCAGCTCGGCCGGCGTCATGGCGCCGTCGCCCCCGGAGCCGACGACGACCGAGCGGGGAAGCAGAGGGACATCGTCGGCCTGCTCCGCGCTGAGGCCGAGGCTGAAGGCGAGGTTGGGGTTGGAGTCGGTGTCGATGGCCAGGACCCGCAGGCCGCGCCGTGCGTACTCCTGGGCGAACAGGGCGGAAAGGGTCGTCTTGCCGACGCCGCCCTTGCCCACGATGCCGAGTTTCATACGGGATCCCCCTCGCGGTGTCTGTTCCTGACATCTTCCCACAGCTATGATTGTCAGCGGAGTTCGAGACCGACTTCGAGACCGAGAAGCGCAGGAGAGGGAGACCGCCCCCATGGGAGCAGTACGCGATTACACGGGTCCCAACGAGATCCACATGGAGCCCGCCGAGCTGCACGAGCCGACCAACACCGTGCCGCCCTACTCGGCGGCCCTGGAAGCGGCACTGTCCCGCATCTCGAAGCAGGACCGCAGCCGGCTCAAGGGCACCGAGTTCGACATCGTGACCCGCCGCCTGGTCCGCGATGGCGACATGCGTTACCCGCTCGCGTCCGACGAGCGCAAGGTGGGCATCGGCGCCACGGTCAAGCGGGTCGACTACTAAGACGAAGGTGCTGAGCGCCGCCGGTCCTCTCGGGGGGCCGGCGGCTCTTTCGCGCCTGAGCGTCAGCTCAAACGATTTTCATGTCGCGGACTTGGTCCACGGTGATCTTCTCGATCATCCCCGACGCTGACTCCAACCCCAATCGGGCGGCCCGGTCGATGTGGCGGGCCGTGCCCCGAGTCTCGCCCTTCGGGAGCAGGCGGATGATCAGCCGGTTGCCCAGGAGCGCGCAGCGCTTCTCGTAGGCGGCGGCCGCGTTGGCCGCCCCGCCGGCCAGTTCCTCGCTGGCCACGTCGACCGCGGCGGTGACGGCCTCCAAGAGCTCGTCCTTGCGGCTGGCGTCGAGCCCGAGCGCCGGCAGGTCGAACCGGAGGGTGATGACTACGCTCTTGACCCGGCCGGGGCCGAGCTGGATCTCGGCCCGCACCGCACTCACCTGCTGGCGGCTGGCGGCGTCAACCACGGAGTCTGGCCACCACGTGGCCAGCTCGCGACCGCTGACCGCCTGCGCGCCCTCGGCCGCGGCCCAGGCCGCCACCAGCCAGGCGCTGTCCGCGTCCTCCATCTTGAGCGCCGGCCGCAGGACGATGGAGCAGGCCAGCGAGTCGACCGCCGGCACCTCCCACAGCCGCCCGTGGAGCCCGCTGGCGCGGATCTCGTGGTCAACGACGACCGTTGCGCCCTGCGGGGCGTCCTCCTGGTTGGCCCAGGCGAGGGCCATGGCCTCCGACGACACCGCCACCGGAAACAGCCGCATTGGCCGCCCGAAGCGCTCGACGGTCTCGGTTTCCAGTCGGGGGAAACCGTGGGCACTGGTGTCGGGCGGCGCCGGCGCCGCCTCGGCAGCGGAGGGGAGGGCCTCCACCTCGTCGTTCGGGGCGGAGTCGTTCGGGGCGGAGTCGTTCGCCGCTGACTCGCCGCCGTCATCGTTGGCCGGCGGCTCGCCGCCGGCGGCG
>JANMRJ010000833.1:0-1671 GCA_031370985.1 Acidimicrobiales bacterium | reverse complement strand
GGGTGACTCGGCTTCGGCGGGTTGGCCAGCGCGACCGGCCAGGGCTGCCCACGCCGAGAGGAACGGACCACGACGATGCGTTGGGCTGAGGCGCAGCACCACCCGGCGGGCGTGGTGGATGTCCCGTCCCGGGATGCAGATCAGCTCCCGGCGGGCCCGCTTGGCGTGGGACCGGCCGTCACTGTCGGTGCCGCCGAGCCCTGGCCCACGCCGAGAGGTTGAGCGCCAGCAGCGCCGACCACATCCACACCGTGTTGACCGCCTCGTAGCCCGAAGGAAGGTGACGAAGGGCCAGACCACACTTGGAGTCTTTGATCCGCTCCTCCACTTGGGCACGTTCCCGGAACCTATCGACACCCGATCGCCAGGACCGTCTTGGACGCCGAGGCCCCGCAGACCGCGGCCTAGGAGGCTGGTGTCTTTCTCCGAGCAGGCTGTCGAAATATCGGCAGGGGTCAGAGGCCGGTGAGAGGTAGGTCAGAGGCCGGTGATCGGGGGTTCGCCGAGGCGCGTCTGGTGAGGGATGCCTTCGTGGGGTGTGTCGTTGTGTGGGACCGGAAGGCGTTTGGCGCAGGTCCCGATGCGCCAGGCGCCGCGCTCAGAGGACGGCGATGGGAGCGGCTTCGTGGCGGTAGAGCTTGCCCAGGTTGTGGCTGATGTTGATCATGGCCCACTCGCTGGCCACAGCGGCGAGGCCCCGGCGGCGGAACACGCGGTAGCCGCGGTTGGCTTTGGTGTCGCCGAAGACAGGCTCGACAGTGTGGGAGCGCTTGGCGTAGTCGGCGGCGCCTTCGGCGGTGCGGAGACGGTGTTCCATCGCGTCGAGGGTGCTGGCGTCGTCGGGTGGCGGCCCGGTGGTGGTGCCAAGCTCACGGGCGGCTCGGCGCTGCTTGTGGTCCTTGAGGGTGGCGATGAGGCGGTCGGGGCCCTCGGCGGTGGCGTTGGCCTCGCTCCAGTAGCCGGCGTCGGCGAGCACGATTCGGATCGGGGCGGTGACCTCAACAGCAGCCAGCGCGACGGTGGTGGCGTCGACCATCGGCTGGTACTGGCGGAGGTCGTTGCCCTCCTGGGTGACGCCACAGGCGATCACGATCTGGTTCTCGTTGACCGCAGCCTGGCAGTTGTAGCCCTGCACCCAGCCGGTCTTGGTCTTCATGATCCGGCTGTCGGGGTCGGTGATGTTCGCCTGGGTGTCAGCGTGCGGGGCGGCCTCAGCCGCGGCCCGTGCGGCAACGAGTGCGGCGGTGGCCCGCTCGACGCTGTCGTCGGCGCCGGGGCGACGGCCCCGGGGCTTCTGGCCCTTTTCGGCGGCGGCCTCGGCCCTGGCTTGGCGTTGCGCGCCGGCCGCGGCGGCCCGGACGAGCGCGCCAGCATGCTCTGCTTGGGCTCGGGCCAGCGCAGCGTGAGGGTCCTTCGGCTTGGGACCTCGCAGCTTGGCGCCGGTGGCCGCGGCCTCACAGGCCTTTGCGGCCCGGCCGTCGGCTTCGGCCTTCGCAGCTTCGTCCTCTGCTTCGATGCGCTCCAGGGCAGCCTCGAGGCGGGCCAGGCGCCCTTTGCGGGTGGACAGGGCCGCGGGGAGCTCGTCGAGACCGAACAGGCCGTGGGCGTTGTCCTCCGCGGAGTCGGTGGAGCGCGCCTCGCCCACGATGCGGGCCACCTCGGTACGGATCC
>JANMRJ010000808.1:0-1514 GCA_031370985.1 Acidimicrobiales bacterium | reverse complement strand
GCGACGAGCTCGCTGTTGACGACGCCGCGGAGGACCGCGGCCGCGACCTCGAGCGCGGCCTGATCGGTGACGCGCAGTCCCTGCTCGAACTTCGAGGGGACACCGAGCCGCTCGAGCCATTCGGTGATCCGCTTGCCGCCGCCGTGGACGAGCACGACCGGACGCTTCCGCGCGACCGCCGCGACCTCGCCGAGGACCTGCGCCTGGTCGGCGAGGGTCGTCCCTCCGAGCTTGACGACGAGAATCTCGGACATCAGGTCGTGTACTCGCTGTTCTCGGTCACATACGTTTCGGTCAGGTCGCAGCCGAAGGCTTCGCCCCGACCGTCGCCCATGCCGAGATCGAGTCGGACGAGGAGCTCGGGAGCGTCCATCGCGGTTCGGGCGGCCGCTCGGTCGAACGCGACCGGGCCGCCGCTCGTCCCGTCGAACACGAGATGACCGGCGATCGCGATTCGCAGCCGGTCAGGATCGAGCTCGGCCGCGGTGCCGGCCCGGCTCCGCGCCGCGGACATCGTGAGTCCGGCCGCAACGAGGACCGCCTCGTCGGCGAGCGCCGCATTGCCTGCGGCGCCGGCGATCCGCCCCCAGTTCGGATCGCGGCCGTGGACGGCGGCCTTGACCAGCGACGACGAGATGACGGCGCGAGCGACCGCACGGGCGTCTGCGTCGTCGACCGCGCCCGACACCTGGCAGGTGATCAGGGTCGTCGCTCCCTCGCCGTCGGCCGCCTGCTGCCGGGCGAGATCCCGAGCGACGGCCTCGATCGCCCGGCCCAGCTCGGCAGCCTCGTGCGTCCCGGCGGAGACGGGTGCCGCGCCGGCCGCCCCGGACGCGAGGACGAAGACCGTGTCGTTGGTCGAGGTGTCGCCATCGACGCTGAGCTGGTCCCAGGTCCGGGCCGCCGCCGGCCGGAGCAGCCCGTGGAGGGTCGCCGGATCGACGGTTGCGTCGGTCAGGACGATCGACAGCATCGTCGCCATCCGCGGGTGGATCATGCCGACGCCCTTGGCGATGCCGGTCACCCGGATCGAGCGGACCGCGAGCCCGTCGGGATCGGGCAGGGTGATCGTGGTCGTGGCCGCCTTCACGAGCGAGTCGGTCGTGCGGAGCGCCTCGGCCGCGGCCGCCAGGCCGTCATCGCTCGGTGCCAGGGTCGGCGCCACGGCCGCGATCCCCGACCGGACGATCGCGAGCGGCAGCCGGGTCCCGATGATCCCGGTCGAGAGCAGCAGGGTCTGGCTGTCGGGTGTCGAGAGGGCTTCCGCAAGCATCGTCGCGACCTCGGCCTGATCGGCATCGCCGGCCGCGCCGGTCGCCGCATTGGCGCACCCGCTCGTCGAGATGATCCCGGTCGCCCAGCCGTATCGCCCCGCGCCCGCCGGATCGGTCGCCGCAAGGTGGGCCTGCGACAGCCGGACCGGCGCGGCGGCGAACGCGTTGGGCGTGAAGACCGCGGCGGCGGCCGCCGGAACCCGGGCGCCGTCGGAGCCGGCAAGAGTCGCGACGAGCGCC
>JANMRJ010000793.1:0-3878 GCA_031370985.1 Acidimicrobiales bacterium | reverse complement strand
GGCCGCCGGCTTCACCCACGCCGAGTACCTCCAGCTGGCCAACGCCCAGGCGGCCTTTCAGGCCGCATCCGATGGCGCGTACGACCTCGTCCACAATCACGCCGGGATCGAGGGGATGGTCCTCGCCGCGACCTCCCGGACCCCGGTGATCTCGACGATGCACAACCCGTTCACGGAGCCGACGCGATCGATCTGGGACGCCTACCCGTGGTTCCATCACGCCGTCTCCGCCGCGAGCGCCGCCACGTTCCCGACGCGCGGCGCCCTGCCGCCGATCCTCCACGGGATCGACGTGGCCTCCTTCGCATTCGAGCCAGCGCCGGCGGGCGGCTATCTCCTCTTCCTTGGCCGGTTCAGCAAGGCGAAGGGCGCCGATCGCGCGGTCGAGGCAGCCCGGCGGGCGGGCCGGCGGCTCGTCCTTGCCGGCAAGATCGACGCCGCCGATGCGGACCACGTCCGGACGACGATCGAGCCCCTGTTCGACGACGATCAGGTCCGCTACGTCGGCGAGGTCGACGGCGCAGACAAGCGCGACCTCCTCGCGGGCGCAGACGCCCTCCTCTTTCCGATCGAGTGGGACGAGCCGTTCGGGCTGGTGATGGTCGAGGCGCTCAGCTCCGGGACACCGGTCATCGGGTTCCGCCGAGCGAGCGTGCCAGAGGTCGTCGAGGATGGTCGAACGGGCTTCGTGGTCGACGATGTCGACGGCATGGTCGACGCGATCGCGAGGATCCACGAGCTCGATCGAGGTGCGTGTCGGTCGGCGGCGGAGACGCGCTTCAGCGCGCGCCGGATGGTCGACGATGTCGAGGTGATGTACCGCTCGATCCTCGAGCCGGTCGGCGCCGCCACGGTCGGAGTCTAGGGAGCAGGTTCGGTCGCGCCGCCGCGCGAGCGGTGGTACAGCGCGACGTTCCAGGAGAGGCGGGGCCGCTTCAGCGCCGCCCCGAGCTCGACGCCGGCCGGCCCGAACGCGTCGTCGAGGAGACCGCGAGCGATGTCGAACGTGTCGAAGGTCCAGAAGCAATGGACGACGCGAACCCGGAAGCCGTTCGACAGGAACGGTCCGTCGCGCCGGCTCCACGTGCTGTACTCGGGCAGGTCCCCCCGGAGGCGCGAGACGTCGTCGCGTCCGTAGTCCTGGATTACGAGCAGGCGGCCGCCCGGGCGCAGGATTCGATCCGCCGTGGCGAGATCCGCCGGGTCGACCCCGCGGAAGCCCGACCAGGCGGTCACGATCGCATCGGCCGACTCGTCGGGCACGGACCGCGCGGCATCGCCCGGCAGCGTCTCGACGTTGGTTGCCCGCGCGCCGGCGGCCGTCCAGCGCGCAATCTCGTCCGGCCCGCCGCCGACGAACAGCACGTCACGATCGGTCAGCGGACCCAGGGCCTCGAGAGCGCGATCGAGCTTGCGCTCCCGATCCAGGGCTGACGCGAGCATCGCCGCGGGTCCCGGAGGCAGGGTGACGGGAAGGTCGGACACGAGACCGAAGAGTAACCGAGGCCGCGGGACGATCGGCCGTGCGCTCCCGATCGTCCCGTGTCACGATCCTGACGTGGTTCGGCAATTCCTCGCAATGCCCGGGGGCCTGCGACTCTTCCTCGTCTACGCCTTGACGATTCTGTTCGGGATCGGCATCTCGCTCCGGTATGTCATCGACCAGGCGATCGCCGCCCCGGTCAGCCTGACCGGCGTGGTCGTCATGGTCCTGCTGGCCTACACGATCTTCACGACGACGCTCGTCATCCAGCGCAAGCAGGCGGCCCGCGGCCTCGCCCTCGGGCTGGCCAGCCTGACGCTGCCGTTGACGATCTACGTGCTCGCGGCCGGGCTGGTCCCACAGACGATCTTCCTCGCGACGCTGGCTGCCCTGCTCTTCCGGGGACTGATGCGTGACGAGGTCCGTGCGTACCTGAACGAGGAGTGAAGCCGCCTTCCGGGCGTCGTCCGGAGCGCTGAACCCCGACGTCTCGGACGCCGACACACACCACCGGTCGGTTGACGGTACCCTTGCCGGACCTGCGCGGGCCCCTGCGGCTCGGCGCGCACGCGCGATGGGGCGCTGTGTGCATTCCAACCACGATCGAGACGAGGCACGACCGAACCGTGAGCAAGGAATCACGCCACGCGGCCCGACTGGCGCGCGAGAGCCGCCGGCTCGGCCCGGCTCGGCAGCCGGGAGCCGGCACCGGGCCAGCCGATGCTCCCGACGGAGCGGCGGCGCCGACCGCTGGACCGACCACCCGCCCGACCGGTCGACCGATCAGCGGCGTCGGCGCCCGCGCCGGCCGTCGCGCACAGACCCGGCTGGCTCCCGCGCCGACCTTTCTCGAGCGTTACCGGAGCCTTCTCGTCACGGTCGCGGCCGTGGCGATCGTGGCCGTGGCCGTCGGCTTCGTGTTCATCGGAACGACCTCGGCCACGTACACCTGCGGCAGCCAGTTCAATCCGTCGCCGACCCCACCGCTCGCGCCCGGCTCAAGCGCGCAGCTCGGCTTCTTCGAGGAGGACATGGGCGCGGCCCACATCACCGCCGGACCGGTCAACTACCTGTTCTGCCCGCCGGCGTCCGGTAGCCACTTCAACCAACCGGGCGTCGCCGGCCCGATCATCCCCCGGCTGTACAAGCCGGACGACAAGGTCGGACCGTCGAACTGGATCCACAACCTCGAGCACGGCGCGATGGTCGTCCTGTACCGGAACGATTCGCCCGGTTCCACGGCCGCCGGCCAGCAGGCCTTCAAGGACTTCATCAGCACCTTTCCGGCGAGCCCGATCTGCAAGGTTCCCGCGGGCAACATCTCGCCGGTCATCGCCCGCTTCGATGACATGCCGCACCCGTTCGCGGCGCTCGTCTGGGATCGGGTGTTCTATCTCGACACATGGGATCCCGCCCTCGTGAACCAGTTCTACCTGACCGAGTCGGAGCGACTCGACTCGCAGGGAGCTATGATCGCGCCGCCGGAGAAGGGCTTCTGCAACCCGTCGGCCAGGCCGGATGCGGCGCCGAGCGGGAGTGCGCCGGCGGCGTCGGGCTCGGCGCCCGCGTCGGATACGCCGTCGGTCGCCCCGTCGGCGGCCCCGGCCGCTCCGAGCGCCAGCCCCGAGCCGTCCGCGGCACCGAGCTGAGCTGCGGCTCCGCGTGGCCGAGCCCGCGATTCCGAAACCGGGCAAGATCGTCTGCGTCGGATTGAACTATGGCGACCATGTCGCCGAGGGCGCCGGCCGCAAGGCCCCTCAATGGCCGCTCCTGTTCGCGAAATTCGCGAACGCCGTCGTCGGTGACGGCGTGGCCATCGTCCGGCCCGAGGGCACGCATGCGCTCGATCTCGAGGTCGAGCTCGGCGTCGTCATCGGCCGAAAGGCGCGGCGGGTCGCGGTCGAGGATGCGATGGGCCATGTTTCCGGCTACGTCGTCGTCAACGATGTCTCCGCCCGCGATTGGCAGGGCAACACGGCCGCCCTCGCCGAGGGCCAGACGGGCGATGGCCAGTGGCTGCGGGCCAAAAGCTGCGACACGTTCCTGCCGATCGGCCCGGTCTTCGTCACCGCCGACGAGCTCGACCCCGCGGCCGGCCTGCGCCTCCGCAGCTGGCGAATCCCGGGACCCGGCCGGCCCGGCGCCGGCGAGCCGCAGTTGATGCAGGACGGCTCGAGCGCCGACATGATCTTCGGCATCCCGGAGCTGATCTCGTTCATCAGCCGCCACATCACGCTCGAGCCGGGTGATCTGATCGCCACCGGCACCCCGTCCGGAGTCGGCGTCTTCCGCGATCCACCGGTGTTCCTCGAGCCCGGCGACCGGGTCCGCTGCGAGATCGAGGGCATCGGCTCGGTCGAGAACCCGATCGTCGACTGGACGGACGACCCGCGCG
>JANMRJ010000753.1:0-2376 GCA_031370985.1 Acidimicrobiales bacterium | reverse complement strand
CCTCGAGGTCGCTGACAGCCTGGGCGCCTTCAGCATCGCCTTCCCTGCCATCTCCACCGGCGTCTACGGCTATCCCGCCGAGGAGGCGGCCACGATCGCCGTCACCACGGTGCGCTCCACGCCCACGTCGGTCGAGTTCGTCCGCCTCGTCGCCTTCAACGAGGCGACCCTGCGCCTCTACGAGCGCTTTCTGTCCGCCTGACTACCGCTGCGGTAGGACAGCGGACAAAGAACCGCCCACGGGCGACGCCAAGGCCACGGGGGCGTTCCGCCTGCCCGCCCGCTGGGTCATCCACACCGCCGGCCCGGTCTGGCGGGGCGGTGACGCCGGCGAGCCCGCGCTCCTCGCCTCCTGCTACCGCCGCAGCCTGGAGGTGGCGGACGATCTGGGCGCGACCAGCATCGCCTTCCCCGCCATCTCCACCGGCGTCTACGGCTACCCGGCCGAAGATGCGGCCGCCATCGCCGTCACCACGGTGCTCTCCACGCCCACGTCGGTCGAACTGGTCCGCCTCGTCGCCTTCAACGAGGCGACCCTGCGCCTCTACGAGCGCTTTCTGTCCGCCTGACTACCGGTGCGGTCGTCCAGCGGACACAAGACGGTCGCCTAGCCTTGCGACCAAGCGACTGACGAGAGTGACTACATGAACTCAATCGGTCCGATCGAGCTGGTCATCGTCCTCGTCGTTCTTGTTCTGCTGCTCGTGCCGATCTGGGCGATCGTCGATGCCGCCACCCGCCCCGACAGCCAGTGGGCGGCAGCCAGCCAGAGCAAGACGCTGTGGGTCGTGCTGCTCGTTTCCGGCCTCTTTCTGCCCGGCGTCGGGTTCGTCCTGTTGGTCGTCTACCTCGCCTCGATCCGCCCGCAGCTCAAGCGGGCCGCGTAGCGCTCAAGCCGGGCGCTGACGACGGGGCACCAGCCGCTCGGGGTGACTTCGGTTGTCCTCGATCCGACCGACCAATTCACGATTGGCCAGGAATCTCGCTTCGAGCTCAGTCATCACCACCGCGGGTGTCAGGATGATCGTGCCGTCCGGTTGCTCGGCTGCGAGGTATCGCCGGTGCTCGGGCCTGCCCATCTTGCCAAGACTGACCCTTCGCCGGTCATCAACCTCGAGAAGCACTTCGCTCATGCCTCTAGCGTACTACGTAGTGGGACACTAGGGCATTCGGGTAATCGGGTGTTACCATCTTTTCACAGTGCCCCAGTTGTGGTTTGACCCCGAAGCAGACGCTGCATTGCAGGCGATCGAGAACGATCCGACTCGCGGCGACCTGGCAAGCAAACTCAACCACGTCCTCGACACGTTGGAGTCGAACCCGGGAGACGCCAGCGTCCGCCGTCATCGCTTTCACCAGCCGGCGCTGTGGTGTGTGACGGTCGCCACGACGCGCGAGGAATGGGCGATCCTTTGGGAACCGCATCCGACGCACCAGGATGAGGTCATCGTCCGATATCTCGGCCCCGCTTCCTTCGCGTGACCGCTCACGCCGGCCGCCGGCCCTCGCCGGCGCGCTGGGCCCGCTTGTTCTCCAGGAAGTCGACCAGGACGTAGCTGCCCAGCGTCTCGGGGGTGGTGAAGAAGGCCCGGCCCCGGTTCATGCGGGTCATGCGCTCGACGAACGCCTGGAGGTGGTCGGTGGCGTCGAGCATGAAGGTGTTGATCCGGATGCCATCGGCGGTGCAGCGGGCCACCTCGGCGAGGGTGGCCCGCACCGTCTCGGGCACCGGCGGGTAGGCCACGAACACGCCGCCGTCGGCCTCCAGGTGGGCGGTGGGCTCGCCGTCGGTGATCATCACGATCTGCTTGGTGCCCGACTGACGGGCCAGCTGGCGGCGGGCCAGCAGCAGGGCGTGCTGCATGTTGGTGCCCATCACGAAGTCCCAGGAGACTTCGGGGAGCTGCTGCGGTCGCAGCGGGCGGGCCACCTGGCTGAAGCCGACGATGCCCAGGTAGTCCCGGGGATAGCGGCTCGAGATCAAGGCGTGCAGGGCCAGGGCCACCTTCTTGGCGGCCAGGAAGTTGTCCCGCATCGGCATCGACAGCGACAGGTCGAGGAGCAGGACCGTGCTCGTGCGGGTGAGCACCTCGGTGCGCTCGACGGCAAAGTCCTCGGGGTCGAGGCGCACAGGCGTACCGCCGCCGGTGCGGCCGATGGCGTTGCGAATGGTGCGCTCGATGTCGAGATGGAAGGGGTCGCCGAACTCATACGGCTTGGAGTCGAAGGTGCGCTCGTGACCGGGGCCCTCCCTCTCAGCCGCGTGGCGACCGACCCGGTCCTTGGACAGCCGGGCGAAGAGGTCCGACAGCGCCCGGTTGCCGACCGCCTTGAGGCCCCGGGGCGTCAGCTCCAGCCGGCCCTCCCGCTGCTCGA
>JANMRJ010000737.1:0-3764 GCA_031370985.1 Acidimicrobiales bacterium | reverse complement strand
CGACAGCGCGCAGATTGGCCAGGCAGGAGTCGAAGCGCTCGGCCCACGGCCAACGCTGGGGCATGTGCAGTGTGAACTTCCGGGCCGAGAAGGTGATGCGGCCGGGCGCCCGCAGGAAGCGCCGGCGCAGGGTGTCGGTGGCGATGAGGGTCTCCCCGAGGCCGACGCGGCTGGTCCAACGAGCCAGGTTGTGGGCCATGACGTTCAACCCGAGCCAGGCGGTGTTGGCCCCGAAGCGCCCCGAGGGCATGTGGTTCAGCCCGACGCCGTACTTGAGGTCGCGGATGGTCTCCTCGACGACGGCATGGCGGCGGTGATCGGCTTCGATGACAATCGTCTCGCCCACCCGGTCGGTCACCAGGGCGTGGTAGGCGTAGTCGACCAGCAGAGCGAGCTGGGACCCCGGGGTGGGCTTGGTACGGCGCACGATGAGGCGGACCAGTGGGGCCAACTTGGCGAAAGGCCGGTAGGTGGTCTCGGCCACATCCGCTCCGTCGAGGAAGTACGGGATCGCCACCCATGCCTCCTCAGGAATGGTGGCGATCGCCCTGCGGACGGCCGGGTTCAGCTTGACGGTGATGGAGAAGCGCACCCCAGCCTTGCGGCAGGCGGTGGCTACCGCCCCTGAGTAGAATCCCGAGTCGGCCCGCAACGTGACCGGCCCGGTGGCCCCGGCCGCCCGGGCCCGGTTGAACGTCTCGGTCAGGAAGCCAGCCGCGCCCCGGCCGGAGTTGGCGTTACCGCCCCGCTGGCGGCAGTGCACCACGTCGCCGGTGCCGGCCACCACCGCAAGGAGTGGGTGGTAGCCCCGCACCTTCGTATAGGTGAACTTCGTCCCGCCCTGCTTCTTGAGGCCGTAGGTCTTGACGATGGAGGAGTCGACATCGATGGTGAAGGGCGCCTCGCCGGGCCCGGCCCCCGCCGCCCACGCCCGCCCCAGGAGCACGCCGGCCACCTTGTCGAGCTGGCGGGCGTGGCCCCAGGTGAAGCTGCGCAGGAAGGTGCCCAGCGTCGAGGGGGCCAGCACAGCGTGGCCGAGCACCGCCTGGGTCGAGCCTGCCCGCAGGGCATCGCAGTCGTCGATCGAGTCCCCACCGGCCAGCGCCGAGTGGACCAGCGTCATCGCCTTGTGGCCGACGTTGGCGTGCCCGACCGCGTCGCCCAGGTCGACATGGGTGTCGAACAGCTCCCGCAGGCCGAGGTGCTGGGCCAGGGTGGCCGGCAGGATGAGCCCGGCGTCGGCCACCAGGCGCCCGTCGTCGAAGGTCACGGCGAGGGCGTCGAGGCTATGGGATGATCGCATCAAGAAGGTGCCCTCCGATTCGGGGTTCTGGCTGGTCTCGCAACCTCCATTGTCCCAGGTCAGAGGGCATTTTCCGCGAATGGTCGCGGTCGATACCCGATGAAATCGGTGGATTCAGGCTTACTGATGACCTCGGGTTTCCAGAGGAAGCGAGTCTCCACCGCCACCGGTACGGATCCCCCGGCTGCGCCGGGCCCGAAGATGTCCCGATTGGCGAGGACGGGGATCGGCAGCTTGAAGCCTGGATCCTCAAGGCTTCGGAGCAGCTGATCGAGGGGCAAACCGGCCGCGTCACGGTCGAAGGCACTGCTGCGGGCCAGGATGGCGCTCAGCTTGATCGTGCCTGGGAAGCTGGCGTTGTCGAACACGCTGGTGTTGAACGTGCCGGTTCGCACATCGTTCGGATTGGCCACTGGGCCAAGGGCGCGCGAGATGCCTTTGATGACCGAGTCGGGTCGGAGCAGCCCGCCGGCCTTCTCCGCCGCGAAGGGGAGGGGCAGGTCCCCGGTCAGGGTGGCGAAGACCTCCCCCTTGTTCGTGACAGGGTCTCCTGGGCTTGTCGACCGCCTGGGCCTTGAACACGATCGCATCGGTATTCAGGGCGGTCTTGCCGGGACTGGCGGCATCGGCCTCAGCCATGGCGACGGGCGCTCCGATGGCGACGCTCCGGCGGACCTTGGTGACCTCCGCGTTGTAGGCGGTGACGATGTTGGCCCACTGGGTGTCCGGGTGGAGCGGGACGCACAACAAGGACCGGTCAAGGCGCACGGACCGGCCTTCCCAGTCCTCTCCCACCATCTGAAAGCGGAAAGGCTGGCCGCTGACCGTCGGCCAGAACGGCTTGATCGTATGATGGCCCCCCCGAAGGGATCGCCCGGCAGTCCGCTGCTTGCCGGCCATGGATCGAGCGGTGGGGTACGCCCGGTGGTGATTCGAAGCCGCCGGAACGGCATCTCGCGTCCGCCGTGGATGTACGCCTTGCCGACCGCGCCGTACTCCCTGACGGGCTGGTCCACTTCGATGAACGTCTCCTGGCGGAGATACGCAGTCGCGCCGTAGATGCCCGCGGGACCCTGCGACCCCTGGTCGACGCGAAGTAGACGAGGATGAAACTCCCGTTGGGTGATGGTGACGATGGCGCGCGGTGGCCGGTGTCGCTTGGGGAGCGGTCCTGGGGCCAGCGGCGGCGGGCCCTCATACACTTCCTCAGTCACATGCTGAGGTGGGAAATGCACGATCAGCAAGGCTGGCTGCCCAGGGGTGGTTCGGACGCCCGTCCTCGGGGTGCCACCGACTTTCAAATCTAGAGGACGGCGACCCTACGAGCGAGTGGAATCCGCTGTGGACAAGTGTCCGAGGCGTGGATCAGTCGACGACTGGCTCACCGATCGCCACATAGCTGCAAAACACCCTGACCGCACTTGGCGCGTCATTGGTCGAGGATGCGGAGATCACGGAAGGGCTCCGGGATGATCGTGTCGGCCAGGAGCCGGCCGAAATGCTTCTGCGCCGGGCCAGCCGAAGATCGTCTCGGCGCTGCGGTTCCAGTCGGTGATGGCGCCGTCGGAGTCCATGCCGATGAACGCGTCGCTGGCGGTGTCGAGGATCGAGCGGGTGCGCTCCTCGCCGTGGCGGAGAGCATCCTCGGACCGCTTGCGCTCGACGACCCGGCCCAGCTCGGTGCCCACCTGGGCAACCAGGTCGAGCAGCCGGCGGTCGACCTCGACCGGCTCGGTGGAGAAGAACTCGATCACACCGACGACGTCCTGCCCGGCGAGCAGGGGCACGGCGAAGCCGGCCCGCACCCCGATGTCCACACCCCGGCGGGCCAGGGGGAAGTTCGAGTCGGCCAGCACGTCGGGGATCCACACCGGCGTGCGGGCGGCCGCTACCCGTCCTGGGAGGCCGCTGCCCATCGGCAGGCGCGTCGTCTCGGTGACGTTGCGGAGCTCGGCGAAGCGTTCGGGGTCGTCGAGGTGCCAGATGGTGGTGGGTATGGCCTCGCCCGGGAGGTCCTCGGCGACCCGGCAGACGTGGCCGACCGGCCAGCCGGTATGCCGGCATACCTCATCGACTGCGACTTGCAGCGCGGCTTCCACCGACGACGCCTCGTTGGTGGCGACGGCGATGGTCCGCAGCAGAGCGACCGCCTCCGACCGCTCGGCCAGGGCCACGTTGGTCTCGGCCAGCTCGTTCGTGCGCTCCTGCACCCGTCGCTCCAGCGAGCGGCTGAGGGCCTGCACTTCGGCGAAGCCCTCGGCGTTCTCCAGGGCGGTGCCGGCGAGGGTGGCAATGAACTCGGCCAGCCGCACCTCTTCCTCGCCGAAGAGGGCCCCGACCCGGCCGTGGGTGAGGTAGAGGCAGGCCACGGCCCGGCCCCGGTTGAACACCGGGGCGCACATGGCCGAGCGGACCGGCCCGTCGAGCTTTCGCAGCGACTATGCGAGCCCGAACGAGCGCG
>JANMRJ010000722.1:0-1516 GCA_031370985.1 Acidimicrobiales bacterium | reverse complement strand
GCTCGAGGTGGGCGAGTTGGCTCAGGAGCACCGGCGCCGTTGTTGACAGCCGGATGGCGCCCTGGTTGATGGACCGGCTCCGGCCGTAGACCTGGAAGCGCTCCACGCGCTGGCGGCCTGCCTGGCCGAGGACAGCAGTGGCGAGCGGTTGTGGCCAGTCGGCCGGCGCGGAGATGCTGGCGGCGTGGCTGGCTCCTCCTCTGGGCCGCACCGGGATGTGGTGTTGGCGGGCGATGCGGCCGAGGTTGGCTGGGCTCATGCCGAGCTCGGCCGCGATCTCCGGGAGCGTCCGATGCTCGTCGAGATACTGGGTGCGGAGCCAGTCTTCGTCGACGTTGACCCGACGGGGTCGGCCCGATGGGGGGCACGGGATGCCATCTCGTTTCAGGGCGCTCCGCAGGGCGAGCTTGCCGATGCTCGCGTCACCTCTGATGGAACGCAGTGTGCGACGGTCGTCGACGACGAGCTGCCGGAGTCGCTCGGGGGTGAGTTCGGCCGGAAACGTGGTTCGAGCCGTCGGACGCTGGCCGGTCGATCGCAGTCGAAGGTGAGGCGGGTGTTGACGGATGACCAGCCGGACGTGCTGGAGCGTGACGCCCAGCCGATCGGCGACCTCGCTCGGGGGCAACCGCTTACGTAGGAGCCCGTCGACCTGCTCGGCGGTGATGCTCGCGGGGTCTCGTCCCGGCAGACCGTCGAGGGTCACCCACTCGACCGGCGGGGACCATGACGTCGGCTCGTCCCCGCAGCCGGCGGCGTCGAGCAGCTGGCGGGTGTGCGCGTCGAGGAGCTCTGCTGCCAGCGGGGGCATGACGAGGGGGAAGTGGTGGTAGTTGCCGACCTGTTGGGGATCGCAGGGCCGCACTCCGTCGGGTGCGTGCTCGAGGAGGCCGCCGGTCACCGTCTCCCAGATCCACAGCCGAGCGCAACGCAGCTTGCGCGGCCCGCCGGTCCGGACCCCGGCTTGGGCGCAGATCCGATCCCAGCTGACCGGGTCGATGAGCGTGGCCGTCGCCGCGAGCCGACGGCGGCGCTGGTAGTCGATCGGGCTGCCGTGGGCGAGCAGGCCGTCGCTGAGCTGGGTGAGGGCCCGGAAGATCATGTAGCCGTGTTCGCTGGCGGCCAGCTTCCTCAATACCGTCCAGCTGGTGACCGCAAGGCTGGCGTCGGATGTCCAGTTGGCGAGGACGGCGGCGAATGAACGGGTGGCCCCCGGGAGCAGGAGGGTGGCGGCGGCGGCCTTGCTGAAGGTGGTGGGGTCGTGGTCCCGGGAGGGCTGGAGCCGGACCACCCACTCAGGCCACAGGGCGGTCGGCACGCAGTCGAGCCGGGAGTCGTCGCCGGCGACGGAGGGCCGCGTCCCGGTCGTCGTGGTCCGCCACCGGATGCGGTCCGTGGCCCGCAGATGCCTGTCCCGGGTGGTGAGAACCCGCCCGGCGAGGTTGGCGCTGGCGGTTTTCCACGATCGGGGCAGCGGTCGAGGGCGGCCCCGCATGTCGGCGAGGGCGAGCTCGCG
>JANMRJ010000614.1:0-6409 GCA_031370985.1 Acidimicrobiales bacterium | reverse complement strand
CAGGGGCACAGGACTGTGCTCTTGTGACATGAAGTGAAGCTGCGGGGTCGCAAGCCCTGGCCGGCGATCTCCGGAGTCCGACGGATCAGTACCGGGGCAGGCCGGGGAGCGCAGGCAGTGCCGGCAGGCCGGGAAGCTGGTAGCTCTGCAGCAGGCGCAGGACCGCATCGAAGCCGGGCAGCGACGGCAGCGAAGACAGGGAGCCCAGACCGGGAACCGCCGAGCCCAGAGCAGGCGTGGCGCCGACAGCGCCGACAGCGCCGACAGCGGGCGGCGAGTAGGACGGAAGCGGAAGGGCAGGGATGGAGATGGCCGGAAGAGTCCCGGCACCGGGCGTGGGCACGGCGATGTCGCCCTTCATGGTGGCGCCCAGGGCCAAGCTGCGCTCGTCCTAGCCCGTGTGCCAGGCGGGCCGCGGGCGGACCCTCTCTGTCGTCCAACCCCGTGACCGTCGCCGTAGACAAGAGGCGTGACGGGAACGGTCGGTCTTGTGACATTTCATCGATCCGGCGCATGAAGAGAGGCGATGTGGCCGACGGCACCGAGCGAGAGCTCAGGATCCTTGTGAGCCAGGCTGCGGCCGGCGACGCCGACGCCTGGGAGGCGCTCTATCGCCAGGCGTACCCTCGCCTGTTCGCTTACACCCGCCGGCGCCTGAGATCAGACTATGAAGCCGACGACGCAGTGAGCGAGACCATGCTGAGGGCCCTCAACCGGATAGCCGCCTTCACATGGAAGGGCGCCGGATTCGACGCGTGGCTCTACGGCATCGCCCGCAACGTCGTCCAGGAGGCTCATCGCCACAGGGCCCGCGTCTCCTCCAGCGCCGACCCTGCGGAAACCGCGACCACGGCGGCAGGGCCGCTGGAGCAACTGGTCGGGCGAGAGCGGTGCGCCGATGTTCGCTCCGCCTTCAGCCGCCTGAGCCCTGAAGACCAGGAGGTGCTGGAGCTTCGGGTCGTCGCCGGGCTGAGCGCCGACGGTGCCGGCCAAGTGCTCGGTCGTCGCCCGGGGGCAGTCCGCATGGCCCAGTCTCGCGCCCTCGTACGGTTTCGAGGTCTCTTCGAGGAGGTGAGCGGTGCCTACTGACGACGAGCTCCTCGATCTCCTGGGCCAGGCTCTCGATCCCGGAGACCGTGCCCCCGCCCCAGACCGGGTCGCCGCCCTACGCACTGCCGTCGCCCAGCGGGCCTTCGACGTGCCGCACACGGCTCCGGGCGCCAAAGTTCGCAGGTTTCCATGGCTCGCAGGTGTGGCTGCTGCGGCCGCGGTGCTCGTCGCCTTCCTGGCCGGCGCCAACCTGGTCGGCTCCAACGACACCGACCCGACGGCCGGCACGGTCGAGTTCGAGGCCGTCCTACGCTCCCCTGGGGGGGACTCGGCAGCCGAGGTCGTCGGGATCAAGACCGGGATCGGCCGCATCGTGCGCCTCAACAGCGACGACCTGCCGATCCTGCCCAAGGGCGAGTACTACGAGGTGTGGTTCGTGGGCCCCGGGGACACCGCGGCAAAACCCAACCGAATCTCCGCGGGCACATTCCACCCTGACGACGAGGGCCGCTCCGAGGTGGAGCTCACCGCAGCCGTCGACCCGGCCAAGTACCCCGAGCTCAGCGTGACCGCCGAGCCCGGCGACGGCAACCCGGCGCCCAACGGCCCCGAGGTGCTGCGCACCCGGCTGCAGGTGCGCACGTAAGAGATCTGTGACGTTTCCGGTTGCGGCGCCATAGAGACCCGTAACGACAGCTCACCGGCGTCGATCTGCGCCGCCGGCCTTCCGACAGGAGAACCCACCGTGAATTCCAAGTTGACCCGCGCCCTGCTCGCCGGCGGCGCCGCAGCCTCGCTACTGCTCACCGCCTCGACCGCAGCCGGCGCCTACGAGCGCTCGGACAGCCGGGGCCGGGCCTCCTCCTACATCAACCCCGACATCGGGGCGGCCACCGCCAACCCCGATGTCAACTCCAACTCGAGCTGCTTTACCCCGGACCAGTACGACATGCAGGCGTTCAGCCCCGCGGGCACGGCCACGAAGAACGTCCACAACGACGCCTGCTTCCTCGACGACGCAGGCATGAAGATCGACGGCCCGGCTACCTTCCAGTCCCGGGGCGTCGGCTTCATCAGTGCCTGCCCCGACCCTGACGGCGCCGGCCCCAAGGTCGCAGTCCTGAGCGACACGAACGCTGACGGCCGCAACGACCGCTGCTTCCAGAGCGGCTACCAGATGAAGGGCACCGCCGGCGACCTGGAGTTCCACGCCCGCATGAACAACAACACGGGCATGGCCGGCACCCAGTACGTGACCTGGTGCTCCGACTCCAACCGGAACGGCTGCGACGACGAGTGGAACAGGAGCTCGATCCGCATCGACTGGAGCGCCGACGGCACCGCCTCCTTCAGCAGCGACAGCTGGTCGTCCTCGTACTCCCGCTAGGAAGGAACCGATCACACCCGGCACCCGTCCGGATGCAGCAACGAGATCGACCCTCGCCCCCTGGGGGCGAGGGTCGATCTTGGAGTGAGATGGGCGTTTGATTGGGTTCGCACCTCGACCTGGCACCGACGAGATGCGGGACCGGTCTGGCCGGCGCCGGCCGGCAACTTTCGGGGGGCCAGCGGCCCGCGACCGCCGTCCACGTCGACTCGGGCTTCCGTACCCGGCCACCGTCGCACCTCGCGTGGCGGAGCCATCCGGCTCACGAGGTCCAGGGTTCGTCGAGTTCGCCTACCAAGCTATCTGGCGCCATCACGGTAATTTGCGTTGTTCGCTACGCGCGCTTCTGCGTGTGACCAATCGGACCAATCTCCACTTTTTGATTCGTTTGCACCGTCGCTGTGATTTTCCTGTCCTTCACGTGGACGAGGTAGCCCGTCGTGCGCCGTGAATGTCCTCAGGGGAGGCCCATTGCTCCAGGCCCAACGGTCGGACAAGATGCGTGACTGGGTAGCAGAGGTACTGAGAGCAAATGAAATAGACCGTCTAAACCCGACCAATCCGACCAGATTGCGTCGAATCCGACGATACGGATCCGAGTGTAGTCACTTCGCCGGGAGCCTGGACGTTGCGTCGCGCGGAGGCGTACTTTCGGCCTTGGCGGGGTGCTGGCTCAGCGCATTGCGTCGAGTCGATGCCCTTGCCGGCAATGAGGCTCGAGCATCCGGGCCGCGCTCCCGCCGGTCGCCCTGTCCGTAGCCATCTTCACGCCACGAAAGACGACATTGGAAACCGGATCGCTCGTCGGGCTCAGGCCTGGAGTCCAGCGCCGGCCGGCGATGCCGGCAACCCATCTCGCCGCCCTCGCCGTCCTGGTCCGGCAGTCCTACAAGGTCGACCTGGGTGGCATCGGAGCGTTTCTGCCCGCTCGGGTGCCGTCTGACGACCTCCCGCCGGCTCTCCGGCCGTACCTGGCCGCGTGCAGCGAGCTGCCGGGCCGCTACCCGCGCGACGGCGGAGGCGTCCGGACCTGGCTGGACGAGCTCTTCAGGGTCGACCGGCCAGACGTGCGACAGGCAATCGCCCGCCTCGATGCTGCGGAGGCCGACACCCTGATGACGGCCCTCTGTGTGCTGGGCCACACCTATCGCTGGGACTGCGCACCACCCATGGCCGATCGGTTCGGGGAGCGGTCGATCGCGCTCCCTCCGGGGATCGGCGGTCCGTGGAGCCAGGTGGCGCAGCGCCTCGACTTACCCCGCGTCGGGTCGGCCTGGAGCCTGCACCTGACCAACTGGCGGATGTTGGACCGGCCAGGCGGCAGTGCGTACCGGCCCGAGGAGCTGACCCCAACTGGGATCCGTATGGCCTATGGCTGGCTGGGGACCCCGGTCGACGCACAGCTCGGGAGCTTCTCCCTGGCGTTCGTCCTCATGGAGGCGCTCGGGGCCAGGGTCTTGCATGCCCTGGTCGAGACGGTCGAGCGGGCCGCAGCGGGTGACCCTGACGGTGTACTCGACGCCCTCGACCGGGTGCACGCCGCCATCCTTGCCATGACCCTCGGGTTCAGCCGGACCGTTCGGCCCCGTACGGTCGACCCGGCAATCTGGCTGGAAATCATCCAGCCCACGTTCGCCTGGGCCGCTGAGTCGGAGGACGCGTCTCGCATCGACGGTGGCCCCAGCGGGATGCAGCTCGGGACCATCCAGGCTCTGGATGCCGTCTTCACCGTCGGCGGACGCTCGGCGCTGGCCCAGATGGCGGCCGGCGGCCGGCGCGCCATGCCCCGAGGCCATCGCCGGTTCCTCAGAGCGGTGGAGGAGGTTGGTCCGGCGCTGCGGAGCTTCGTCGTGGGCACCGGGTCGCGCGAGTTCGCGGAGCGGTTCGATGCTTGCATCCTCGCCCTCGCCCGCTTCCGGGTCACCCATCGAGCACGGGGTGCCCAGTACCTGCGCAGCCGCCCGACGGCCGACGTTCCCCGCGCGTCGACTGGTCTCACCATCGGGATCGACGACGATCCGGTCAGCACGTTCGATCGGACCATGAACGAGCGAATCATGGAGACCGACGAGGCGACGTTGCAGCCGAGCAACGCCATGGCGAAAGCCACCCTCGGGTCGTCGGCGGATGAAGGACGGTGCCTTCGGTGATCGTATGTGCCGGCGGTGAGCGGGTGCGGTTCCGCCAATCGCCCGTTCGTACTTACGTCAACAACCAGACAAGGAACTCAAGTCCCTCGGCGCTGGCCGGCAATCAGCGGCAGCGGACTCTCGGGTGCACTCGTAGTGCTGCGTCGTTGAGCAGGAGGTGCGTGGAACGCAGCGTGTCCCTACGTAGGCCACAGGGCTGATGATGACCGCTGGCCGTCCGGACGACCGGCCGAGGGCAAGGCTGCGTCCGCAGGTGGTGCAGGGCCGGTCTCTTCTCCACTCTGGTGCTCCGTCTGATGGTCGGCGTGACCGAGCCGACCTGGGCTCATCACCTCGCATCGAATCTATGTCTCGAGTAGTAGTACACCACGAGATCATCGGTGCGTCCACTATTCTGATCACAATGTCGCGCTCGCCCATTAAGGCTTGTCTTGACGCCAGCACCCACATAATAGGCGGTCCCTATGCGAGGATAGTTCTATGGAATTGAGGCAACTGCAATATTTCCTTGCGCTGACGGAGGAGCGGAACTTCTGTCGGGCAGCCCGGCGCCTGCAGATTGCCCAGCCTTCGCTCAGCCAGCAGATCCGTCGCTTTGAGGACGAGCTGCAGACGGAGCTCTTCGATCGCACGAGCCGCCCGATCCGCCTGACCAGTGCCGGCGAGCTGCTCCTCGACGACGCCCGCCGGATCGTCCACGAAATGGAAGCGACCGCCCGCGAAGTGCGCCGGGCCGGCCGGGGCGAGGTCGGACGCCTGCGGATCGGGTACTCCTACGGGGGTCTGTACGACATCGTCTTGGCCCTGCTGCGTCGGATCGTCGCAGCCTGGCCCGAGACGAACATGGTGATCCACCAGCTGTCGGAGCGCGACCAGGTGCCGGCGCTGCGCACCGGCCGAGTCGATGTCGTCCTGGGCCGGCTCACCGAGGGGCCCGTGCCTGATATCACCGTCCGCTCGCTACGGGACGAGCGGTTGATCGCCATCCTGCCGGTCAACCACCCGCTGGCCGGCGGGCCGGCGGTAAAGCTCTGCGACCTGGCCGACGAGCGGTTCGTGATGTTCCCCCGCCAGCTTGAGCCGGTGGTGTTCGACAACTACATCCAGGCCTGCATGATCGCCGGCTTCACCCTCCAGCTCGAGCACGAGGTCAGCGATGCCCAGACGCAGGCCCTGGCTATCGCCGCCGGCCTCGGGGTCGGCCTCAGCGGCGAGCAGCTGGCGTTGCGGTTCCCCGAGCTGGTGTACCTGCCGGTCGAGCCGGCGTTCACAGTCGCCAGGATCGCCGCGCTGTGGTGCAATTCCCCCCATCCCCCGGCTTGGTTGGACCCGTTCCTTGATGACCTGTGACCGAAAGGTCTCAACGTGCGGTTCGGCATCCTGGGACCCCTGCAGGTCGACGACGACGGGCGCCGGCTCAACCTCGGTTGCCCCAAACAGCGGGCTCTGCTCGCCCTGCTGCTCATCCACGCCAGCTCAGTCGTGTAGGGGTCGACAAGCTGGTCGACGATCTCTGGTCCGGGCGCCCGCCTGAGGACCCGTCGGCGGCCTTGCTGCCGTCGGACCCCGAGACCGAGCGCTACCGCCTGTTCGAGGCCGTGTCGCCCACGCTCGCCGCGCTCTGCCGGGATGCGCCGGTGGTCCTGGTGCTCGACGATCTCCAATGGGCGGCCAAGCCGACGATCCTCTTATTGCGCCACCTCGTACGGCGGGCCACGCCGATGCCCCTGCTCGCGGTCGGCACCTACCGTGACACCGAGGGGACAGGGGGCATTGGAGCTGCTCGGCGACGCCGGTGCCAGCAGCCGGGTGGCGCTCACCG
>JANMRJ010000572.1:0-4385 GCA_031370985.1 Acidimicrobiales bacterium | reverse complement strand
TCCCGTCGACACCGAGTGGCTTCGTGGAGGTGACCGACCGGGGCGGGGCCGACCTGCCCGTGACGCTGGTGACGGTGCCGGTGGTGTTTGGGACGGCACTGGTGACCGGGTACCGGGGATTCCAGCTACGGATGGTGCAGCCGGGCGACACCCTGTCTGGCATCGCCGAGGAGTTCTATGGGGACGCCACGCTGTACCCGCGCATCTTCGAGGCGAACCGCAACCAAGTCGCCGACCCGCACCTCATCTTCCCGGGCCAAAGCCTGCGGGTGCCGCTGAGCTGACACGCACGGGCAGGGACCGCCACACGCTCGGGGACATCGCGTCACTGAAACCGCAGAGTGGGATTGGCTGCGCCGACTGGCCGGTGAAGTCGGTGCAGTGGCGGCGGACGCCGTCGATCATGGCCGCCAGCGTCGGAGGTATCGACCACCGCGGCTCGGGACTCTCGGAGCACTGCGCCGTCGGGGTGTGAGACCCTACCGAAGCCGAGTGGGCCGCCTTCTCAATCCTGCTGGGTACCGAGATTGAGATCGGTCGGCAGCGTCGGCCGTGTCATAAGGGGATCGGCCTACGGGACCCGGTCACCGTTCCAGACACGTCAACGTTCGGTGTGCATCCGGACTCGTGCCGGTGGACTACGGGCTCGCGCAGCCAAGGCGTACGGCGACAGCACGCAGCCGTCGGTCCGTAGTCCACAGCTCGGTGCCACCCGTGAGCATCGTGGACGCCAGCAACTGGGCGTCGACATAGCCGATTCCGAGCCCGTACAGCTCATGACGCTCGACCAGCACCATGACCTCCTCGGCTGTCGCGACGGTGGCTTGAGGAAGAGCGCCCATCAGGCCGATCACCTCGGCGCGTCGAGCGAGATGGCCGAGTGCCAGCTCCCCCGTGACCCAAGGGTGTCCGAGCACCAGGTTGTCGTTGAGCAGACTGGCCAGGCCGGAGTGCCCCGTTCGCAGGTGATCCACCCAGACCGAAGTGTCAACGAGGGTCAAGCGTCGTTGGTGCGCCGTCTCGGGATGTCATGCAGCGCCGGCTCAGTCCCACCCAGCTGGGACAGCCTGCGAGCGCTCTCGCGCTGGATGAGGGCGCGCAGGGCCTCGCGGACCAGCGCGCTCCTCTCGCTGGTTCCCGTCAACCGCTGGGCCTCCGCAAGCAGGTCGTCGTCGAGGGAAATCGTCGTTCTCACACAGCCTCCTCCAAGCGGCACCACCCGTGACATCACATGATGCCATGGATCGTGCCGCACGCGGATGTACGGGATCGGCGTTCGCCACCAGCGCCGACCTCCACGACGCGGTTTGGTCCTCGACCGGCCTCGACACTCGGTGGCGGACCGGCACCGCTTCACGTTTTCGGCGGCAGCAGGCACAGGCAGGAGCCGCGTCCTCCACTCCTTCGGAGAAGGGATCCTCCGCCGGACAACCCGGGACAAGGTCGTTTCGGGCGAGGGAGCACGTCCCGGAAGGGGATCCGGCTACGGAACGGTGCTGGATGCCTGCCCTGGATTCCGGTTGACGAATCATAGGCTGGGTTGCTGCCCATAGACAATTCGTCATACCATGTCTCCAATGGCCGTCACTCCTGCCCGTGTCTTGCGTGAGGCTCGACGGCGCTCGCATCTGTCGCAGACAGATGTAGCCCGCAGGGCCGGCGTCGCACAGTCCGTCATCAGCGCCTACGAGTCGGGACGCCGCGAGCCGAGCGTCACGACCCTGGCTCGGCTCGTCGAGGCCACCGGCCACGAACTCATCCTCGATGTGGTGCCTTTGCCCGACCGCACCCTCGGCCTCCCCGACACGCCGCTCGGACGACGGCTCCGACGACGCCGCCAAGCCATCATCGAGGCGGCCGGCCGGCGACGGGCAGGCAATGTTCGTGTGTTCGGGAGTGTCGCGAGGGGAGAGGACACGACGGAGAGCGACATCGACCTGCTGGTGGACCTCGAGGCCGGCGTAGGTCTGTTCGATCTCATCGGGCTCAAGCGCGAGTTGGGCGAACTCCTGGGGGTCGATGTCGATGTCGTGCCGGCAGACACCCTGAAGCCCCGCATGCGAGCGCTAGTGCTCCGGGAGGCGATCCCGCTGTGAGCCGCCCCGACGACGAACGGCTCGCCGACATCCTCGCCTCGGCCGCCGCCATCGCTGACCACCTCAAGCGCGGCGGCCTCGACGATGGCCTCGTCTTCGACGCCGTGCGCGTGCGGCTCATCGAGATCGGCGAGGCCGTCAAGGACATTGACCCCAAGCGCCTGGCGGCCGAGCCCGGGATCCCGTGGCGAGACGTGGCCGGGATGCGGGACCACCTCGCCCATCGGTACTTCGACACGGCCTACTCGGTTGTCCAGGCGACTGTTGGGCATGATCTGCCTCCGCTCGTTGCCGCCGTGACTCGCTTGCTCGACCAGGGTGATAACCCGCCCTGACCAGAGACCTGACCCCGAACCCAACCACCCTGCCGGCCAGAACACGAGACGGACCTCGTTCCGCTGAGGGATCCGCTTGCGGGAAACGGGCGACCACAGCGTCGTGGCCGTAGACCGTGCCGAAGACGAACCGCAAGGCGCTCCGGCTTCGGGACGGCAAACGCGAGAACCTCGGGAACAACGGCCCCTCCTCGGCTCGTCAGACTGGAGACGTGCATTCTCCTCTCAGCCGCCTCGGGCTCGGCGTTGTGGCGGTGACGGTCGCCCTTGTGGCCGCTTGCGGCAGTCCGGAGTCGGCGTTACGGGCCGAGGGCCAAGTGCGCTCCTCCACGACCGTGCCCACCTCCACCACCTTGGGCGGAAGGCTGACCACCATGGTGCCCGCCACTTCCTCTACTACCGCTCTCGTCACCGCCGTCACCACATCCACGACGACCTCGGCCGGGGCAGACGCCGTGGTGAAGGGCACGGTGCTCTTCAGCCCGGTCTGCCCAGTCGAGCGGATCCCACCCGATCCCCAGTGCGCCCCCCGGCCCGGCGTGGCCGACATCCGGCTCGTGCGCCCGAACGGCACCGTGGCCGCTCAAGGCCGTGCAGGCTCGGACGGGCACTTCAGCGTGGTTGTTGCCCCCGGGTCCTATGCCATCCGGGCGACTGCCCCGGCTCCGGGGCCGGGCACCGGGTGCCAGGTCGAGCCAGCACAGGTGGCCGTCGTCGCCCGCGCCGTCGCGCTCGTGGCCGTTCGCTGCGACACAGGAATCCGCTGAGCCACGCCGAAACTCGGCCGCCGCCGCGGTCCGCCCGGCAATGTGAAGCCCCTCTTGACCTCCGCCCGATGATCGCGGCTCGATGGTGATCTCGATGTCCTGCCCGATCGTGCGGCGCAACTCACTGTGCATGTCGTCGACCACCACCGGTACACCAACACCAGCGACCGACTTCGGAGCTGGCCCCACACCGTTCCGTTGACACGGCACCCGGTCGCCGTTCCTCCCTCGGGACCGGGCGTTGGCGCCTGGCGCGACACAGTGCCCGGCAGCGACCAGGCGGGTGCGGTTGCTGCGTCCGCTGGAGGGGATGGCACCAATGGCCGGAGCAGACCCAGAGCAGCAGCCCTCTCTGAATTGCTCCCGAGCTGCGGCGGCGTCGTCATCTGACACGAGGTGTGCGAAGAGGTCGAAGATCGTAATGGACGCTGGGTCTCGGTCCTCCAGGCATCGCTGCATTCTCGCGTGCGCCACCTTGAGCAGTGCGCCTCGGAGTGTGCCCGACCGCCTCGCTGCAGGGTGGCTACTCGGGGAGGTTCCGGTTCCGTTGCGTCAGTACCGCTCCGGGCTCCGCCAGCCGGATTACACAGGAGTCCCGTTCAAGGATCCGCTTGCGAGACAGTGCGGGAGGGCTTGATGTTAGGCGGGACGTTGCGCGCCGCAGCGTTCTCGGCGCTCATGATGACGCCGCCGGCTTCGTCCATGCGATGGAGTACCGCCAGAGCAAGTGACGGCGGTAGCGCGCTCCCGGCAAGATCGTGAGCGCCACCCGACGGATCTGGCGGTAGGTGCGCGGCGCAGGCCAGATCTTGGGAGAACCGTCCTGCACCTCCGCCCTATACCGTTTGTGGACGCCGTTTGCGACCATGCCGGCGACATCGACGATGCCGTCGAGAGGCCGGCTGCTTCGCGCCAGCCCCACCACGACCAGCCGACCGCCGGGGCGGAGCAAGTCGCGCATCCGGTCGAGCGCGGCAGCCTCGTCCATATGGTGGAGCGAGGCCACTGACGCGATGAAGTCGAAGGACGCCGGCGCGAGCGGATAGGTCATGAAGTCACCGAGGGCGTAGTCGACGCCGATGGCGAATTGCGTTCGGGCTCGCAAGACGCTGGCCTCGTCCCGGTCGATGCCGACGAAATGGGGAACGAGGGCGCCGAGCCGCTGAGCGAGGAGCCCTTCCCCACAG
>JANMRJ010000531.1:0-6842 GCA_031370985.1 Acidimicrobiales bacterium | reverse complement strand
CATGCCGCCGGCCGAGGGCCTCGCCCTTCACGCCGCCGGCCTGGCCGCCGCCGGCGCCGGCCCCCTGCTGGAGATCGGGTGGTGGTGCGGGCTGTCGGCGCTCTGGCTGGGCGACGCGGCCGAGCAGGCCGGCACGGTGCTGTTCTGCGTCGACCATCACCACGGCTCGGAGGAGAACCAGGTGGGTTGGAAGCACCACGACCCAAGCCTCGTGGACCCGCGCACCGGGCGGATCGACACGCTGCCCACCTTCCGCCGCACCATCGCGGAGGCTGGCCTCGAGGCCACGGTGATCGCGGTGGTGGGCGAGTCGACGATCGTCGCCGCCCACTGGCAGACTCGCCCCGGCATGGTCTTCATCGACGGGGGCCACGGTCGTGCGCCGGCGCATGCCGATTACGACGCCTGGGCGCCCCTCGTCGCCGCCGGCGGGCTGCTGGCCATCCACGACGTGTTTGAGAACCCCGCCGAGGGCGGCCGGCCTCCGTACGAAGTGTGGTGCCGGGCGGTCGAGTCGGGGCGGTTCGAGCCCGTCGAGGCCGCCAGTTGCGGCTCCCTCCGGGTGCTGCGCCGGATCGCCGCCGCATGCTGAGGCGGCTGGTCGCCCTCGTTCTGGCGGTGGTGGCACTCGTCCTTCTCGCCGTGGCGTGCTCCTCGTCGAGGGGCGACACCATCACGGTCGGGAGCGACAAGGTGGCGGTCGCCCCGCTCGTCGACGCCCACGCCGGCCTGTGCCAGGCGGCGTCCCATCTCGACATGGCCCGCGCCCTGTTCTTCGACCGGTCCCACGACGCCCTTCACACCGTGGCCCGGGCCCTGCAGGACGTCGACCGGGCCCAGGCCGCCACCCTCCTCGTGGCCAAGGAAAAGGTCGAGTCCGAGCTGGCGACGCCCCCGCCGACGCTCCGCAACGACCTCCTCGCCCTGGCCGACATCTACCGCACCGGCCTGGGGCGACTTGCCATCACCGCCCCCGCCTGCGACAAATGACTGCCATGCGCCTCCGCCGTTTCGCTGCTGCCGCTGGCGCCCTCGCCCTCCTCCTGGCCGGCTGTGGCGGCTCGGGCACCTCCGGCAAGGCCAGTGCCGATGACCTGGCTGTCCAGGTCGCCAGCTACGACCTGGCCACCGGCGCCCCGGCCCGCTTCATCGTCGGCCTGCTCACCCCGGACCAGCGCTTGATCGGCTACGGCACGGTCGACTTCCGGTTCTCCTACGTCGGCACCAAGGAGGGCAGCGCCGGCTCCACGCCCTTCGGCGCGGCCGTGACCGCGTCCTATCTGCCCATCCACGGGTCGGTGATCCCGTCGCCGGCGCCGGCCACGCCCCAAGTGGTGAAGTCCTCGGACTCCCGCGGGGTCTACGGCGCCCAGGCCGCGTTCGACAGGGCCGGCTTCTGGGAGGTGGCGGCGACGGCGACGATCGACGGCAAGGCCCGCCACGGGAAGGGCGCCTTCGCCGTCAACCCCACCCACGCCGTGCCCGGCCCCGGCGACGCCGCCCTGGCCACCGAGACCCTCACGTTGACCACGCCAGAGGTGCCCAAGGCCGCGATTGACTCCCGCGCCGGCAGCGGCGACATCCCCGATCCCGACCTTCACCGCACGACCATCGCCGCCGCCCTGGCGGCCAAGCGCCCGGTCGTGGCCGTCTTCGCCACCCCCGTGTACTGCACGAGCCGGTTCTGCGGCCCGATCACCGACCTGGTCAACGAGCTAGCCCACCAGTACGGCGACCGGGCCGACTTCGTGCACGTCGAGATCTGGCGGGACTTCCAGGCCATGACGGTGAACAAGAGCGCGGCCGACTGGGTGCTGCGCAACGGCGAACTCCAGGAGCCGTGGGTGTTCGTGATCGGCGCCGACGGGAAGGTGGCGGCCCGGTTTGACAACGTCGTCACCCAGGGGGAGCTGGAGCCGCTCCTCGCCGCCCTGCCGAAGGTGCGCTGACTCGCCGGCGCTCTCCTCCCTCCGAACTGGGGTCACCCAGTGCGACATATGACACTGGTCGGTCACCACCTGCGGGCGCCGGTGGCGCCGGCGGGCGTCACCAGTTCGAGGGAACCCGCCGGTCGACGGGCTGGCGGCACGGAGAACTCCGTTCAGACGCCGGCGATCGGCGCCGGCGGGGCCTTCGTGCGGCGGGCGTAGTTGGGGCGGTCGCGGTCGTCGGGCGGTACCGGCTCCTTGCCCTCGAGCCGGGCCTCGGCCCACTGGCGCAGCAGGTCGCCCTCCGGTCGCCAGCCGACGACCGCCTGCAGGTCGGCCTGGCCGCCGGCCCGATCGCCGACCGCGATGCGGGCCATGCCCCGGGTGTAGAGGATCCGCGGGTCATCCGCGACGGGCGGCCGCACCCGTGTGAACGCGTCGAGCGCCTGGTCGGGTCGGTCCATCGACGCAAGAGCAAGGCCGATGTTGGCCCACAGGCGTTGGGCTACCTCCCCGTCGTCGCCCGCCGGGAGCTCGGCCAGCCCGGCCTGGGCGGTCAGGTAGGCATGGCTCCACCGGTCCTCGATGATCGCCAGGCGGGCGCGGGCCAGGTGGAGGCGGGCGGCGCCGGCGCCGGTGAGACTGGGATGCTTGGAGGCGGTGTCGAGGATGTCCCGGCCGAGCGACATCTCGCCGTTGCGGGCATAGAGCACGGCGAGCTCCATCGCCGCCTGCGGGTCTTCGGGCGATGCGGCCATGGCCGATTCCAGCTGCACGACCTCGGAGTCGAGGCCGTGGTCGACGTTGAACAGCGTCCGCCGGCCAGACGACCGCCACCAGCGCCAGATCGCCACCAGCACCACGACATGGGCCGCGGCTGTCAGCGCGCTCAGGACCGGCGTGGCGCCGAAGTCGTAGATCGCCACCCAGTCCCCGAACCGGGCCGACAGCGACATCAGCGGGTAGACGACCAGCTGGAACACGACCTGCAGCAGGCCGCCCATGATCAATACCCGGCGGAGGGCCCGGGGCAACCGGGTCCCGGCGGCGCCGGCCACGGCCATGCCCAGGCCCAGGCCGGCCCCGATCAGGTTGCCAGCCAGCGCGACCCACCAGAACTGGGCGTCCGATAGCCCGCCGGCCACCCTGACCGAGCCCTCGATCAGCCCGTAGTGGAACCCGAGCACCCTGCCGCCCACCGCCCGGGCGGCCACCAGGTGGCCGAGCTCGTGGACGAGCACCACGATCGGGGGCACCACGAAGGCCGCGCACTGGGTGGCCAGCCGGCGGTCCTCGGCGGTGAAGTCGCTGTCCCAGAAGGCCCGCCACCGGCGGACGAGGAGGAACAGGGTGCCCAGCAGGGCGAGTCCGAAGATGATGTCGATGCCGGTGGCGTCCTGACCGTTGGGCACGGGGGTGATAGTACGACCCAGGTACAGTCCGAATCGTCCGCGAGGGAGGGGGCCCTACATGGCGAGCCGGTACGACCTGATCATCATCGGGATGGGTTCAGGAGGAATGGTGGCGGCCGAGTTCGCGGCCACCATCGGTCTGCGGATCGCCGTCATCGAGCGGGCACGGGTGGGCGGCGACTGTCTGTGGACGGGCTGCGTCCCGTCCAAGGCGCTGCTGGCGTCGGCCAAGGCGGCCCACACCATGAGGGTGGCCGACAAGTACGGGCTGCCGCCGATCGACCCCGTCGACATCGACACCTCGCTCGTCTGGAAGCGCATCCGGGCCATTCAACAAGACCTGGCCCACAGCGACGACGACCCCGAGCGCTTCAGGGCGATGGGTATCGAGATCATCGCCGGCCAGGCCCGGATCACCGGTCCGAACACCGTCGAGCTGGTCGGCCACGACCGCACGCTGGAGGCCCGGTTCATCCTCATTGCCACCGGCAGCCGTCCGCTCGCGCCGCCGATCGAGGGCCTGAAGGAGGCTGGCTTCCTCACCAGCGAGACGATCTTCGAGATCGAGCGGGCACCCAAGAGCATCGTCATGATCGGCGGCGGGCCGATCGCCATCGAGATGGCCCAAGCGTTCACCCGCCTCGGGATCCGCACCACCGTGCTCCAGAAGGGTGCCGGCATCCTGCCCCGCGACGAGCCCGACCTGGTCGCCACCCTCACCGCCATGCTGCGCGACGAGGGGGTCGACCTGCGGCTCAATGTGGAGACCGAGCGGGTGGCCGTGGCCGACGGCCGCAAGATCGTCTATGGAGCCGAAGGTGGCGAGCCGGCGAAGTGGGAGGCCGAGGAGCTGCTGGTGGCGGTGGGCCGCCGGCCCAATGTCGAGGGGCTCGGGCTGGAGGAGGTCGGCGTCAAGGTCGGCCGCCGGGGCATTGAGGTCGACGAGCGCATGCGCACGAGCGTGCCGTCGATCTACGCCGCCGGCGACGTGGCCGGGCGCTTCCTGTTCACCCACTCGGCGGCGTACGAGGGGGTGCGGGCGGTGCGCGACGCCTTCTACCCCGGCAAGGGCAAGGTCACCGACTTCGTGCCGTGGTGCACCTTCACCGACCCCGAGCTGGCCCACGCCGGCCTGACGGTGGCCGAGGCCGAGAAGAAGCACCCCGACGATGTCGAGGTGTACCGGATGGAGCTGTCGCACTCCGACCGGGCCCGGGCCGACGGGGCTTCGGAGGGCTGCATCGTGGTAGTGACGGCCAAGGGCAAGCTCGTCGGCGCCCAGATCCTGGCCCCGGCCGCGGGCGAGATGATCCACGAGCTGGCGCTGGCCATCAACCAGGGCCTGAAGCTGGCCGAGGTGGCCAGCCTGATCCACGTCTACCCGACGCTGTCCACGAGCATCGGCCAGCTGGCCGGGGAGGCGGCGTTCGAGGGGGCTAAGCGCCTGCGCTGGCTGGTCCGCAAGGAGAAGTAGGCCCGCTCACTCCCTGCCTTTGGCCTTGCCCTTGGGGGCTTTCGCCGCGGTGGTCGGCGTCGTTCGCACCGGGTCGTCTGGGGCGGTGATCACCGTCAGGGGGCCGCTGACGGCGGTCGTCGCCGGCAGGGTCGACGCCGTCTGGGCGCCGGCCGGCTGGTTCGTCGGGGTCTTGTCCCGGCCAGCCGTGCCGGCCGCGAGCACGAGGGCGAACACCGCGCCCAGCGCCAGCGCCAGCGGCAGCCGGTAGCGTCGGCGGGCAGCCGGGATGGCTGCCGGCGGGACGGGCAGGGGGCCGGCGGGCAGGGGGCCGGCGGGCAGGGGGCCGGCGGGCAGGGGGCGGAGGTCGAGGACGGCGGTCCGGTCCGACCGCACGGCGGCGTCCAGCACCGTCGGCGCGCCGGCGCCGGCGCCGGCGCCAGCGCCTGGGGCGGGCGACAGGGCGGCGGCCATGGCCGAGGCCGTGCCGAACGGGCGGTCGGGGTCGGCGGCCATGGCCCGGTCGACGGTGGCGACGAGGGCGGGGTCGAGGCCGGGGCGGGCCTGGCCGAGGGGCGCGTATTTGCCGGCCACGATCGCGGTTGCGGTGGCGATCGGGGTCTCGCCGGAGAACGGGCAGTGGCCGGTGAGGGCCTCGTAGAGCACCACGCCCAAGGAGTAGAGGTCCGACTTGGCGGTGGCCGGGGCGCCGTCGAGGCGCTCGGGAGCGAGGTAGGCCGGCGTGCCCAAGAGCTGGCCGGTCCCGGTCAGGTCGCCGGCACCGTCGGTGGCTTCGAGGCTCTTGGCGATGCCGAAGTCGGTGATCTTGGCGTGGCCGTCGGCCGTCAGCAGGATGTTGCCGGGCTTGACATCGCGGTGCACCAGGCCGGCGGCGTGGGCGGCACTCAGGGCGCCGAGCACCTCGCGGGCCCCCCGTCGGATCCACTCGGGGTCTTGCGGGCCGGCGGCAATGCAATCGGCGAGCGTCTCGCCTGGTAGGCGCTCCATGACGATGTACGGCGCACCATCATGTTCGCCGGTGTCGTACACGGCGACGGCGTGGGGGTCGTTGAAGGATGCCGCGGCGCGCGCCTCGGCGGTGAACCGCCGGCGGATGTCCTCGCGCACCGCCATCTCGGGCAGCAGGAGCTTCACCGCCACCGGGCGCTGCAAGCGGAGGTCGGTGCCGGCCCGCACCTCGGCCATCCCGCCCCGACCGAGCGGTCCCTCCAACCGGTAGCGGCCGGCGATGAGCGACGGGGCGCGGCTGGGCGAGGCGGGCACGTTGCGAACCTACCCCGCACCGCCACGGGCGTACCGTCGTGGGCCATGGCCGCCGTGCACGTCGAGGGAACCTGCGCCGAGGGGTTCGAGCCCGTCCGGGATGCGTTCGCCGCCAACTTCGTCGATCCGGGCGAACTCGGTGCCGCTGTCTCAGTCGTGGCCGGCGGACGCCTGGTGGTCGACCTCTGGGCCGGGCTGGCCGACGCCCACACCGGCCGGGCCTGGGAGCAGCGCACGCCCGTGCTCGTCTACTCGGCCACCAAGGGTCCCACGGCGGCCTGCGCCCTCCTTCTGTGGACTCGGGGTCTGCTCGACCTCGACGCCCCCGTGGCCGACGTGTGGCCCGAGTTCGCCGCCGGTGGCAAGGAAGCGGTGACCACCCGCCACCTGCTGACGCACCAGGCCGGTCTGCCTGTATTCGACGAGCCCAAAACCTTCGCCGAGTGCCACGACTCCGACCTCGTGGCGGCCCGGCTCGCCGCACAACGGCCGAGGTGGGAGCCCGGCACGGCCCACGGCTACCACCCGCTCACGTTTGGATGGCTGATCGGTGAGGTCGTTCGGCGAGTGTCCGGCTTCAGCCTGGGTGCGGTGCTGGCCGAGGAGGTCGCCGGGCCTCTGGGTCTCGACCTCTGGGTCGGACTGCCGCGGGAGCGGGAGGCCACCGTGGCCCGGCTGGCGCCCGGCCGATTCGACCTGACCAATGCCGGCGCCGAGGGACTGACCTTCGTCGCCGCCATCCTCGACACCGAGTCGCTGACCTTC
>JANMRJ010000509.1:0-1884 GCA_031370985.1 Acidimicrobiales bacterium | reverse complement strand
CCCGCCGGAGCGCGATCACTTCGACCGAATGGAGTGAGCGGAGCGAACGAATGAGGTCGAGGCACTAGCTAGCCACGGGGGCACTCCCCGGCCTCTCCTCTCACGCACGCATGGACGAGGCAGCGCTTCCCATCACCGGCGGTTGTGTTGTCCGTCCGGCTCGAGCGGTACTACGGCCGCCTCCGACGCCCTGCTGACAGGTCGCCCACTTCCCCTCTCGGGTTACAGGGCCTCAGCCCCAGGATCGGTGGGGCTGGGCGGCCGGCGGGTACCTATGAGCCGACCTCGGGCCCGCACCACCGAAGGCACCGAGGTCACCCTTGAGACCTACGCCACCTTCGCCAACGACGACCTGCTCACCCGGGTCGTGCTCGAGCGGATGCTGGCCGGGGTGGCCACCCGCCGCCACCGTCGCGTCGCCGAGCCGGTGGGCCGGACGTGGAGGCGAAGGCCCGCTCCACCGGGCGCTCGTCGGTGTCGAGGAGGTTCAAGGCGGCGACTGCAGCGGCGCTTGAGGAGCTGATGGCCCGTGACCTGAGCAGCCTGGCGGTAGCGGCCATGATGATCGACGGCGTGATGTTCGCCGAGGCGTGCTGTGTGGTGGCCCTGACCATCTACACCGACGGCACCAAGGTGCCCGTCGGGCTGTGGCTGGGCGACACCGAGAACAAGACCGTCGTCACCCACCCTGCTGGCCGACCTCTCGGCCCGGGGCCTCGACGCCTCGGGCGGGCCGCTGTTCGTGCTGGACGAGTCGAAAGCCCTGGCCGCCGAGGTGAAGAAGGTGTTCGGGGACAAGGCCCTGGTCCAGCGCTGCACGCTCCACAAGCGGAGGAACGTGACCGACCACCTGCCCAAGGAGCAGCGCCGCTTCGTCGACGCCCGCTTGGCCAAGGCGTTCGAGGACCGGGATGCCACCGCCGGCCTCGCCGCGGCCAAGGAGCTGGCCAAGCTCCTGGAAGACCCGCCTCCCCCATGCCGCCGCCAGCCTGCGTGAGGGGCAAACGACACGATGGGCGTCACGAGAGGAGGCTGACCGATAACCTGAGAACGAAGGGACGCCACCGAACTTCAACAAGCTTCGGGACATCCTCGGGTGATGGAGGTAGCGTAATGCGTCGCGAAGACGACGGGCTGGCTCGGAGCCAAGGCGAGGGTGGAGATCGAGAAGGAGGTTCTCGGCGAGCAGGATCCTCCACAGATCCGCCCTCAGGAGGCCGTCAGGTGAGCGACGGAGCCGGCAGATGTGGGTTTCAGACTTGTCCTGCTGTTACCCCCTCTCTCAGGTCGACGAGCAGCGCACGCCCAGGCCCCACCGGGTCCTGATCCCTCGGGCGCATCCGAACGCCCAACGGTGTTGTCCGCCCGCTAAACCTGAATCCACCGATTGGTCTCGGCCGGCGAGGCAAATCGGTGGATCCAGGCTAAACGGCTCGCTATCGCCACTGAGCGGTCCGTTGTTCCCCGAGGGCCGAAACCCCGGGCCTCGGCGACCAGCTCATCCAGCGTCGCCGGCGCCCGGCGGCAGGGGAGTGGCCGAACGCATCCTGACGATCGGCGTCGGCGAGCTTCGGACCGCCGGGATCGTGGTCATCGCCGTGCGTGTCGAGCTGCGGGGACGAAGCACCGCATGGCGAGGGCGGCCCAGAGGCATCCGACGGCCCCGTGCCCGTTCATCTCTGTCGACATCGTCCCCGGCCAATCCTGCCGATCAGTGTGCAATCAGCTCAGTTTCTGTGCCTGCTGCGAGCCGAGACGCAAGCGTAAAAATATGGCGTTCAGTAGCGCCGGCGTCACGGAACGTCCACGGATGGGGCGTATTTCCGGTCAGCCCGCAACACAAAGGCAGGAGCCCAGTGCGTTTGGAGCGCACGCTGGGATCTG
>JANMRJ010000458.1:0-2437 GCA_031370985.1 Acidimicrobiales bacterium | reverse complement strand
CCTGCGTCGTCGAGCGCGGCGGCTGCCGCATACCAGCTCGGCCGGGAGAACCCGAACGCCGAGGCCGCAGCGGAGACGGTGCCGCCCTCCTGTCGGGCCCGGCGGACCATCTCATAGCGCACCTGGACCAGGTCGCGGGCGTCGAGGAACTCCGAGGTGGCGAACTCCGGGTCCACCACCGACTCGGGCCGGGGGTTCAGCGCCCGGGCCGCCCGCAGCGCCTCCTCCTTCGGGTCCTGCCGTCTGTTGGCCATGCCCACCTCCCGAGGACTTACACGATTGTAAGTCTGATTATGCCGATGAGGTCGGGCGTGTCAAGCATTCTCGGGCGTTCGCCCTGCTAGAACCCCTGAAGTGAAGGGTTCTAGCCAGTGCCGATCGTGGCGACATTCCCGGCCTCGGCGTAATCCTTCTTACACTGACGGCAGAGTTGGCTTTACAGGTGCCCGCCCGGCATCGCGCCAAAGCCCCTCGATCAGGGAGGCGAGAGAGACCAGGTCGTCCACCCGGAACACCGACCGGCCGGCAGCGACGACAACGAACGGGTCACCTGGGTCGACATCGGTCCAGCCAGCGGGAACGCTGCATATCTGGCTGTCCTCGACGAAGAAGAACACCCGGTCCTCGGCCCAGTTGTTCTTGCGGACCACGAGGTCGAACTCCTGTCCGGCGAGGGGGTGGAACGGGTGGGTCACCCGCACCCGTTGTTGTCCTACCTGCCGATCGGGCGCAATCGACGGGTCGGTCCAAGGGTGGCGTGGAGGGCGAAGTAGGCAGATTTCGCCGTCGTCACCTCGTCCCGGTGCCCCGGGTCGCATCCATGGCCGAGCTCAACGAGCTGCTCGCCGCCGGCGACGTGATCGACGACGCCCGCCACATCGCGGCCCGGCCCGACCCCGTCGGCGTGGCCTTCGCCGGCGAGGTGGCCTCCATGGCCCCCCTGCCCGCCGAGGCGTTTGACCCGGCCACCGTCCTGGCCGCCAAGGTCGACACCAAAGGCCGGGTGTCGGTGCGCCAGAGCCACTACTCCGTGCCTGTCGGCCTGGCCCGGCGCACGGTGACGGTGCGCCTCGGCGCCCAGTGGCTGGAGGTGATCGCCGAGGCAAAGGTCGTGGCCCGTCACGCCCGCAGCCTGCACAAGGGGACCGAGGACCTGGTGCTGGACCACTACCTGGAGATCCTTCAGCACAAGCCCGGGGCCCTGCCCGGCTCCACCGCCCTGGCCCAGGCCCGGGCCTCGGGTTCCTTCAGCGCCACCCACGAGCGCTTCTGGGCCGCGGCCCGGGCCAAGCTGGGCGACGGGGCCGGCACCCGGGCACTGATCGGCGTGGTGCTGCTGCAGCGCCGCATGGCCGCCGACGTGGTCGTCGCCGCCATGGAGGCGGCGATGGGTATTGGGAGCGTCGACCCCGAGGTGGTGGCCATCGAGGCCCGCCGTCTGGCCCAGGCCCGTCCCCCGGCCCCGGTGGTGCCCATCGGCACCGGGAGCCGTGACACCCGCCCACCGCCACGCCTCGACCACTACGACGAGCTGCTCGCCGCGGGAGGTGAGGTATGACCATCACGGCCATGACCGAGCCGGCGGCCGAGGCGTCCATCGATGCCGCCTGCCGGTCGTTGCACCTGCCCACGGTGCGGGCCGAGGCCGCCTCCCTGGCCGACACCGCGGCCCGGGAGGCCATTACGCATCGGGCCTACCTGGCCGAGGTGCTCGCCGCCGAGGTCGACGAGCGTGACGGGCGACGCCGGGCCCGGCGGGTGGTCGAGGCCCGCTTCCCCCGCACCAAGCGCCTGGAGGACTTCGACCTCACTGCGTCGCCGGGCATCAACCCGGCCACCCTGGCTGCACTGGGCCGAGGAGGCTGGATCGACGCCGGTGAGCCGGTGGTCCTCCTGGGCGACTCGGGCACGGGCAAGTCCCACCTGCTCATCGGCCTCGGCATTGCCGCCTGCGAGCAGGGCCGCCGGGTGCGCTATGTCACCTGTGCCTCCCTGGTCAACGAGCTGGCCGAGGCGGCCGATGACCGGGTGCTGTCCAAGGTCGTCGCCCGCTACGGCCGCCTCGACCTCCTCCTGGTCGACGAGCTGGGATATGTCAGCATCGACCCCAAGGGCGCCGAGCTGTTGTTCCAGGTCCTGACCGAACGGGAGGAGCGGGCCTCGGTGGCCACCGCGTCGAACCACCCTTTCAGCGAGTGGGGCCAGACCTTTTCGGATCCCCGACTGGCCACGGCTGTGGTCGACCGCCTCACCTTCCGGGCCCACATCATCGAGACCGGCACCGACAGCTACCGCCTGCGGATGTCCCGGGCCACCAAGAAGAAGTCGTGAGCGTGCTCACGACCATTCCGCCAGGCCAAACCGCCAGCTCGCCGGCAGATATCTGTATGGACATCCACACACCATGAGGGAGACCCGCCGCAACCACTACCTCTCA
>JANMRJ010000415.1:0-10074 GCA_031370985.1 Acidimicrobiales bacterium | reverse complement strand
GTGCTGGCGCAGCACATCGCCGACGGTGTCGCCGTCGAAGAGGGCCCGGCCGGCCAGGCACTCGAAGAGCACGGCACCGACGGAGTAGAGGTCGGAGCGCTCGTCGACCTCATGGTCGACGCTGCCGGCCGCCTCCGGGGACGTGTAGCGGGCGGCGCGCAATCCGGTCTCGGGCGGGGCGCCGCCCGCTCGGCGGAGCTGGGTGACGCCGAAGTCGACGAGAGTCGCCTGGCGGAGACGGGTCCGCTCGGCGGGGCTCGGGCCGGCGGCCGGGCTGAGGCTCGGGGCGGTGAGCACGTCGACGACTATGTTCGACGTGCGAATGTCACGGTGGAGCCAACCGTGACCGTGCGCCTCGGCGAGCGCGTGCAGGATCCCCCGCCCCACGGCGAGGGTCTCGGCGACGGTCAGGGGTCGACTGAGGGTGCCGAGGTGGGCTTCGAGGGTCACGCCGGCGATGTAGGGGAGCACGGAGTAGAGCACCGCGCCCTCGCGCCCGACAGCGAGGGGCCGGACCAGGTTGGTGCCCCCGAGGCGGGAAAGTGCGGCGAGCGCCTGCTCCAGGCGGGCGGTCGCCGAAGGGTCGGTGCTGGCCATCGTGCGGATGACCACCTCGCCGCCGTCCGAGGCGTCGATGCCGCGCAGGGTCTCCCCGGCCGCAGTGGAACGGAGCACGCGGGTCGCCCGGAACCGGCCCCCGAACCGGCGGGGCTGGTCGGGCTCGGATTGGGGAGTTGCGGTCGAGGCGTTCACCCCCCCATCGGCCTCGAAGTCCTCGGACTGAGGACGCGGGTGCTCCGGGTGGGTATCGGAGGATCCCGCGGGGATCTTGAGCGCGACCACTGACCCACGAGCTGGCCGATGACCACGCCGCGGCGGTGTTCCCTGAGGGCGCGTGGTGCTCGACGGCCAGTTCTTCGTCTACTACGGGGGGCTGACGGGGTGTGCGCGGTAGCCACCATTGCCCTGGACGAGCTGCTGGCCGCCCTGATCGAGGCCCGCACGGTCTGACTCGCGGGCAGTCCGAGGAGGGGGACTGGTGGCCCACGCGGTCATGGCCGTACGCACGATCTCCTCGGCCACGTGGCGCAGCTTCTGGTTCTCGTACTGGGACGTGACCCGTAGGCTCTGGAAGGCCAGTTCCGTGCTGTAGCCGTTGCGGCCGATGAGGATGCCCATGGCCTGGTCGATCACGGCACGGGAGTCGAGGGCATAGCGCAGCCCCTGGGCGAGGGCGACGCTGGCGGCGTAGGTCTGGGCGTTGGCCAGGGCCACGGCGGCCTGGGTGGCGAACATGGCCCCCGTTTCGTGGTCGGCTGGGTTGAAAGCCCGGGGCCGGCGGGCGTAGAGGTTCAGGGCACCGAGCGGCTCGCCCCGCACCAACAGCGGGAACGAGATGGAGCTGTGGGTCCCCCGCTCAGCGGCATGCTTGCAGAACCGGGGCCAGCGCATCTCGGTGTCCATGTCCTCGACCTCGATCATCTGCTGGTCCTGGATGGCCGACAGGCACGGCCCTTCCCTGATGTCGTACTGGTAATGGTCGATCTCATAGACCAGGCCGCCGGTCGCCGCCCTGGTCGTCGCCTTCCCGGCGCGGAACAGGGTGACGCCCACCGCGTCGCAGTCGGTGATGCTGCGCACGGCCAGGTCGGCCACCCGCCGCAACGTTGTCTCCTGGTCCTCCTCGCTCAGCAGCAACCCGGAAAGGTCAGCAACGCTGCGCCACAGTTCGTCGGGGTAATCGGACACAGCGATCCTCACTTCGAACCTGGCACGACAACGGCACGGGCGCCGTTACCAATTGAGTGTACGCCACCGTACTGTCGAATGGATCCGGCGGGGTAAGCGTCAGGCCCTGGTGGTTTGTCCACCGCTCTCCCCGCGTCGGGCCGTTGACAACCGCCAACTGGGAAGGGAGACTCTCCGCAGCGGTTGGACAGCCAGCCACGCACAGTAGGAATCCCGTCGTTCGGTTGGGTCCCCAGCCGATCAGGAGCGACGGTCCCGGTTGCGTAGGCGCACCTGATCGCTTGCTCCACGCAGGGTTCGGAGCGATGCCGTGTCCGCAGAAGCACTACCAACGACGACCTTGGTGGCGGCGGGGACCTCATCGACGGCCAGGGCAACCTGCGCGTCATCGTCGACATCCACGCCATGACCGTGGTCGATGCGTCCAGCCTCGACATCCTCGTAGCGGCTGGGCCAACTCCGCCCCGACCAACTCCGCCCCAACCATGACCGCGACCCCAGGAGCCGTCCGATGATCCAATGCCAGCCCGTCAAGGGCACCACCACCGTGATGGCGACCTTCACCGTCGCCCTCGACGGCCATGGTGAACCCATGGCTCTAGTCGGCGACTTCAACGGCTGGGACCCAGTCGCCAACCCCCTCACCCGGCATCGAGGGGCCCGCCGCGCCTCGGTGGTGCTGGAGCCCGGGCGGCGCTACGCCTTCCGCTACCTGGCCGGGGAGGGCGACTGGTTCAACGACGATGACGCCGACGACTACGAGAGCAACGGGATGGGCGACGAGAACTTCGTCCTCGATCTGACCCTGTGAACCCGGTGATCGGCCGCTCCGCTGCCCGCAGCGGTGGCGAAGGGGGCGCGGGGAGCGTCGACGCCGGGACCCTCGTCATCCTGCCGGCAGCCGTGCGGCCGATCGATGAGACGGCTCGAACACCTCCGGGGGTCGATTGGTCGAAGGCCCCCTAGTGCACTGGTCTCGGCGATATCGCGGGAGGCCAGGATCGGGATCGTTTCACCGTGCAGGGAACCCATCGTCGAAGTATCGCCGCCGGGGTTGAACATGGGTCAGAACGGGAACGCTGTTCCCACCACCTAGAGAGGACGTGCCGACATGGTCGACAACGCAGATGAGCTGAAGGGCCGGGTCAAGGAAGCTGCCGGCGACCTCACCGACAACGACGACCTCAAGCGCGAGGGCCAGGTCGACCAGGCCAAGGGCAAGGTCAAGAGCCTCGTCGACAAGATCGCCGACAAGATCAAGAAGTAGTTCGACCACCTACCCTGGCCGGGGCCTACCCTGGCCGGGATGGAGCTGGAGGACGCCAAGACACGGGTGCAGGAGGACATCGACCGGCGGGCCGACCTCCTCCTCGAGGTTTCCCACCGGATCCACGGCCATCCCGAGTTGCTGTTCGCCGAGACCTTCGCCGCCGACCTGCTGGCGTCCGCCCTGGGCGCCGAGGCCGGCGCCTACGGGCTCGACACCGCCTTCGAGGTCCGAGCCGGGTCCGGCGCTGGGCCAACCGTGGCGGTGATCTGCGAGTACGACGCCCTCCCGGGCATCGGCCACGGCTGCGGGCACAACGTGATCGCCGCCGCCGGCCTGGGGGCGGCCCTCGCCGCCGCCACCCTGGCGGAGGAGGCCGGCGGGCGGCTGGTGGTCCTCGGGACGCCAGCGGAGGAGGGCGGCGGCGGGAAGGTGCTGATGGGGGAGCGGGGCGCCTTCGACGGTGTCGACGCGGCGATGATGGTCCACCCCTGCGGGACGGACCTCACCGAGGCCGACATCATCGCCATCGCCACCTGGCGGGTCGAGTACTTCGGCCGCGGCGCCCATGCCGCCGCCGCCCCCCATCTCGGCCGCAACGCCCTCGACGCCATGGTCCTCGGTTACAACGCGGTGGCGGCCATGCGCCAGCACATCGCCGCCACCGATCGCATCCACGGCGTGTTCACCGAGGCGGGGGAGAAGCCGAACATCGTCCCCGACCACACCGTGGCCGAGTGGTACGTCCGCTCGGCCACCATCGACTCGCTGCAACCCCTGAAGGCCCGGGTGCTGGCCTGCCTCGAGGCCGGCGCTTCGGCTGCGGGCTGCCGCATGGAGGTGCACCCCACCTGCCCGGAGTACATGGACCTGCGGACGAACCCGGTGATGATCGACCTCTACCGAGCCAACAGTGTGGCCCTCGGCCGGCCCCTCGCGGAGCCGAGCGCGACCAATCGGGTGATCGCCAGCACCGACATGGGCAACGTCAGCCACCTCGTCGGGTCGATCCACCCGATGATTGCCGTGAGCCCACCCGACGTGCCGCTCCACTCGGCCGAGTTCGCCCGCTGGGCCGGCTCGGAGGAGGGCGACCGCGCCGTGCTCGACGGGGCCAAGGCCATGGCCATGACGGTCATGGATCTGTGGCTGCGGGAGGGTGCCATTGATGAGGTCCGCGCTACGTTCGGCTCGGGGTCCTAATCTCGCCGGTCCATGCATCCCTACGTCGTCGAGCAGTGGACCGACCAGGAGGCCGATGTCCTCCGCCGGTACTTCACCAACCTCGAAGGCCCGGTGTTCGCCCTCGTCAACCTGCCCGAGGTGGTCAAGGGCGCCCTGTTCGCCCGCTACTCCCGGTCGCACAAGAGCCTGCGCCGGCTCTTCCTCGACGAGTTCGTCGGCGAGCTCGACACCGACGGGGACTCGTCGATCGACGCGACCGTCGGGGTGAAGCGGGCGGAGGCCCTTTACGAGAAGGTCTTCACCGAGTACGGCGACGACTCAGTGGCGCAGTTGGGCGGGGTCCACCTGGCCTGCGAGCAGGCGTCGAACCTGCTGACGAAGGTGCTCGAGTGGGGCCGGCTGATGGCCTACTTGGAGCAGTCGACCCGGTACGTCGCCTATGACGCCCGCCTCGGGGGCCGGTACCGGTACCACCGCGACCCGGCGGTGCTGGCGTCGCCGCTCGGCACCCGCTACGTCGCCGACCTCGACCACCTCTTCGACACCTACGCCGCCCTCGTGCCCGTCATGGGCGACCACTACCGGGCCCTGTTCCCCAAGGAGCCGGGCGACTCCGACTTCGTCTACCGGCAGTCGATCAAGGCCAAGGCCTTCGACGCCCTCCGAGGTCTGCTGCCGGCGGCCGCCCTCTCCAACGTCGGCATCTACGGCACCGGCCAGGCCTACGAGCTGCTCCTTCTGCGGATGAGGGGCCACGCCCTCCCGGAGGCACGAGAGTACGCGGAGATGATGGTGGGTGAGCTGCGGAAAGTCATCCCCTCCTTCCTGACCCGCCTCGACCGTCCAGACCGGGGCGGGGAGTGGACTGCGTACCTGGCCGGCACCGGCCGAGCCACCGCCGAGGTGGCCCAGCGCCTGTTCGCCGGCGTAGAACCCGAGCCCCGGCCCGCGGTCACCCTGGTGGACTTCGACCCTGAGGGGGAGGACAAGCTCCTCGCCGCCATGCTCTATCCCCACCTGGACCTGCCCGACGACCAGGTGCTGGCCCGAGTCCGCACCCTCTCGGCCGATGACCGTCATGCCGTCGCCGCCGCGTACGTCGGCGAGCGACGCAACCGGCGGCACAAGCCGGGCCGGGCCCTCGAGCACCTGTCCTACCGCTTCGACGTGCTGTCGGACTACGGCGCCTTCCGAGACCTTCAGCGCCACCGCATGCTGACCATCCAGTGGCAGGCGCTACGCCCGCGGCACGGGTACGTGATGGCCGACGACCTGCTCCACGTGGGTGGCGGGGGCGCTAGCGCCTCTGGGGCCTTCGAGGAGGCCATGGCGTGCTCCGCCGCCCTCTATGACGCCATGGAGCCCCAGTTCCCCGCCCAGGCCTCCTACGCCGTCTCGCTGGCCTACCGGCTCCGGTACTCCATCGAGCTCAACGCCCGGGCCGCTCTCCACATGCTCGAGCTGCGGACCTCGCCGGCCGGCCACCCGTCTTACCGGCGGATCTGCCAGGACATGCACCGCCTGATCGCCGAGCAGGCCGGGCACCAGGTCGTGGCCGGCCTGATGGCCTTCGTCGACCACGGCCATGCCGGCGCCGGCCTGGAGCGTCTGGTCGGGGAGCGGCGGGCGGAGGCCCGGCGGACCTCGCCGACCGGCGAAGCCTCAGCATGAACTAGAGCCCAGAAATTCTGATGGTCCTGACCTGCGCCGACGCGCGAAGAGGCTGGTCAGAGGCAACCTTGGTGCCCTTGCACGGTTGCCCCGGGCGCGCCATGCTCCGGTCGTCCCTTTTCGCCCGCACCCCCGGGTCGTGGGCCTCGGCGCGGCTTCCGGGCTGCGCCGGGGTGGGGGCGTTGGAAGGGCAGCACGGGACTCGGGGGACCAAGTAGAGAACGTTCTGATAATCCGCCATGGGGGGCCGGGCCGGCCACCGTCCCTGTGGGAGGGCTACGGAGCGGTACCAACGGTCCCCCGGGTCCCGATCGCTTGGCAGCAGTCCCGAACTCCGGGCGGGTCGTCTATGCTGCCGCCCCCGAAGCCCCCTCTTGTGGAACGGACGCGTCGAAATGCCTGAAGAGCCAGACGAGCGACTCGACGATGTCGATGAGCCGGACGACCCCGATATCGTCGACCTAGAGTCGCTCAACGAGGAAGACGACGACCTGATCGAGGACGATGTCGATGTCCTCGAGGTCGATGACATCATCACGGATGAGATCGACCTCATCTCCGACGACCTCCTTCCCGACGACCTCATTCCCGACGGCATCGTCTCCGACGGCATCGTCTCCGACGGCAGCGTGGTGCCGGTCGGCGTGATCGTTGTCGCCGAGGACGAGGACGAGGACGAGGACGACGACGACATCGACCCCGACGATGTCGAGGCTGGTCTCGATGTCATCCTGAAGGACCGCCTGGTTGTCGTGGACGAGGAGGAGGACGAGGAGGACGATGTCCCCGACGCCGAGGACCGGGCCGAGGGCTCCACCAAGGTCCTGCCCAAGCGGCCCGGCGAGTTCGTGTGCCAGTCCTGCTTCCTGGTGAAGCACCCGAGCCAACTGGCGGACCCTGAGCGGATGTACTGCCGGGACTGCATCTGATGGCCCGGCGCGGCCGGGACTGCGTCTGATGGCCCGGCGCGGCCGGGACTGCGTCTGAGTTCGTCTCAGGCGGTCGTAGGCTAGACCGTATGAGTCCACGCCAGGATCCCGCGGAGCGGCTCCTCGACCTGCTGGTGTACGCGCCGCTGGGGCTCCTGTTGGAGGCCCGGGAGCTGGTGCCGAAGCTGGCCGACAAGGGTCGCCAGCGCATGGGCGGCCAGGTCACTGTGGCCCGGATGATCGGCGAGATGGCCGTCCGCCAGGGGACTCGCCGGGCGGAGAAGGTCGTGCAGCGCCTGCGGGAGGAGCGGGCCGGCGGGCCGGCGCCCTCCGCCACGCCGGCGCCGGCCAACGGTCACCGGCCGGCGGCCGCGCCCTCCGCCACGCCGGCCACGTCGCCGCCACCCGCTAGCCGCCCCACGCCTGATGCCGGCACCCTGGCCATCCCCGGCTACGACACGCTCTCGGCGTCTCAGGTGGTGCCCCGACTCGAGGGCCTTTTGGCCGACGAGCTGGCGGCCATCCGGGCCTACGAGGAGGCCACCCGGGCCCGTAAGACGGTCCTCACCCGCATCGACCAGCTCGGTGGCCGCGCCTAGTGGAGGAGGGCTGTCGACCGGCCCGGACGACCGACATCGAGCGGATCGCGGTGCTGAACCGAGCCGTCATCGAGGAGCTGGCCCCCATGCGGGGCGGCGCGATCTGGAAGGCGCGTGAGGCCCGCCCGGAGCCGATCGAGGAGGCGCTCAAGACGCTACTGGAGGACCCGGAGGTGCGGGCCCTCGTCGCCACCATCGACGACGTGATCGTGGGCTACGGCGTCGTGCGCCTGGAGCACCTGGCCGACGGGTCGGTGCTGGGGATCATCGACGACATCTACGTCGAGGAGGAGGCCCGCCAGGTCGGCCTGGGCGAGCTGATGATCGGCGACCTCATGGCCTGGTGCGAGGAGCGCAAGTGCATCGGTATGGACGCCATGGCCCTCCCCGGGCACCGGGCCACCAAGAACTTCTTCGAGGAGTCGGGCTTCACCGCCCGCCAGCTCGTCATGCACCACCGGTTCGCGCCCGAGCTGTGACGCCGCCACAGTGAGGCCAGAGGTGTGCGTCGGCGCGGTCGCCGTGGCCGACGACCGCCTGCTGCTCATCCGGCGCGGTCACGGGCCGGCGGCGGGGGAGTGGAGCGTGCCGGGCGGCCGGGTCGAGGGCGGCGAGACGCTGGCCGAGGCCGTCGTGCGGGAGCTGGCCGAGGAGACCGGCCTGGAGGCCGTCTGCGACGACCTGGTCGGCTGGGTGGAGCGGATCGGCGACGACCACCACTTCGTGATCTTCGACTTCCTCGTGACCGTCCTGGACGACCCCGACACCGCGCCCCGCGCTGGCGGCGACGCCGCCGAGGCCGCATGGGTGCCCCTCGACGAGGTCACCCACCTCCGTCTGGCCGAGGGGCTGGCCGAGTTCCTGCACGAGCACGGCATCGTGCCCGTCATCGCCTGACCAGCCCAAGGCTTTCTGTCCGCTTGGCAGCCAGCGAGCGGATGGCTTGCCGGCCCACCACGATCACCTCGGTGTCGGCCAGCGCCTGGCTGGAGGCCAGCGCCGTGCCTACGCGAAGTGCACGAGCTCCGAAGGGCGCCGTCAATCGACCGCGGCCGGCGCCGCAGCGATCTGGGCCAGCAGGCTGTCGACATCGGATACCGGCACTTGGCAGGCGTAGTCGCGGCACACGTAGGCCAGCCCGTCCTTCCGATCGTCGAACAGCGGCGACGGGTACGGCTCGCCCCACGCCAGCACCGCGTTCGGCAGGTAGCGGGACTGGACGGCCCTGACCAGCTCGCCGAGCTCGCCGATGACCGCGATCTCGGTGATCCCCGCGGCGTTCATGTCGGCCACGGTGAGGGCCCGGCTGAACGCTGTCGGGTGCTGGCCGATGAGGCCGGCCAGCAGCGCCAGGATGTCCTCGCCCCGCTGGGTGTAGTAGCCCTCGCCGACCAGCGCACCCAGGCGGAGCAGCGCCTGGGCCGCATTGCCGTTGGCCGACGGCACTGCGTTGTCGATGAGATCCTTGCTGCGGGTGATGAGGGCCTCGGCGTCGGCGCCGTTGGTGAACAGCCCGCCGGCGCCGTCGTCCCAGAACAGCTCCAGCATGGCGTCGGCGGCCGTGCGAGCCTCGTCGACCCAGCGGGCCTCGCCGGTGGCCTCGCCGAGGCGGGTGAAGGCGTCGACCACTGCGGCGTAGTCGGCGGCGAAGCCCAGGTGGCGGCCCGGCTTGCCGCCTTGCCATGCCCGCAGCCACCGACCGTCGGGCCGGCGCAGGTTGGCCAGCAGGAAGTCGCCGCCGGCGCGGGCGTCGGCCAACCAGTCTTCCCGGCCTGTGGCGGCCGCGGCCTGGGCCAGCGAAGCCAGGAACAGTCCGTTCCACTCCGTCAACACCTTGTCGTCGAGCCCGGGCCGGACCCGCTTCTCCCGCACGTCGAAGAGCACTCGGCGGGCGTCGGTGACCGCCGGCGTGCGAGCCCACTCGCTGCGCACCGGCCGGCGGAGGATGTTGGCGCCCTCGAAATTGCCGCCGGCGGTGACGCCCCACCAGGCGATGGCGTCGTCGGCCCTGTCGCCGAGGGTGTCGCGGAGCTCTGCCTCCGACCACACGTAGAACTTCCCCTCGACGCCCTCGGAGTCGGCGTCCTCGGAGGAGTAGAAGCCCCCCTCCCCATGGCGGAGGTCGCGGCGGACGTAGTCGATCGTCTCGGTCAGCACCTGGAGCCACTGCCCATCGCCGGTGAGCTGCCAGGCGTGCAGGTAGACCCCGACCAGCAGGGCCTGGTCGGTGAGCATCTTCTCGAAGTGGGGAATGAGCCACTCCGGGTCGGTCGAGTACCGGGCGAATCCGCCGCCCAGGTGGTCGTACATCCCGCCGGCAGACATGGCGTCGAGGGTGACGGTGACCATGGCGAGGGTGTCGGGATCGCCGTCCCGCACGGAAGCCCGAAGCAGCAGTTCCAGCAGGTCGGGCTGGGGGAACTTGGGCGCCGGCCCAAAGCCGCCCCAGCGGTTGTCGAACCGGGACAGCAGCGCGTTGCGGGCGGCCACGATCGCCTCAGGGCCCGGGATGGGGGCGCCGGTCGCGGTGATTTCCGCGGTCCGCCCGAGGGCGGCGGTGAGCTGGTCGGCCTGGCCCACGGCGTCCTCGCGTTGGTTGGCCCAGACCGCAGCCATGGCCAGGCACACCTCGGTGAAGCTCGGCAGGCCGTGGCGCGCCGACTTCGGGAAGTAC
>JANMRJ010000409.1:0-1298 GCA_031370985.1 Acidimicrobiales bacterium | reverse complement strand
GCACGCCGCGCGCCGGGGCCTGGTTGGCGACCTCCAAGGTGGCGGCCGAACCGAGGAAGGCCTGACGTTCCTCGAGGACCCGCTGCAGCGTATCGGCTGGCATCCCCTTCTTCTCGTACTGGGCCGGGTCGAGGTCGTAGTCGACGCCGAGGAAGGTGTGTTCCCTGGTGGGGCGGTCGGGCGGGGCGAGGAGGCCAGGGCCGTAGTCGACCACGGGCTTGCTCCCGCTGCCCTTGACTGGCATGTGGCACTCAGTGCACCCGAGCGATCGAGCTTGGCTGCGGCCCTTCGCATCGGCGAGGTAGGCCTCCCACTCCTCAAACGTCGTTTGGAGGACCAACTCGCCACCCGCGGGCAGGTTGGCCCGAACGGAGTGGCACGCCCCGCAGAGCTGACTGGTGGCTATGGGGTCGTCCCAGAAGCCGTCTTTGCCTCGGTCGATCCCGTGGGCCCGCTCGGGCAGGGGCTTCGGGTCGTCGAACAGCGGCCCGAACATGGTCCCGTAGTCGGCGGCCCCTCCGGTGGCGATCTCGAGAGTGCCGAAGCCGGCGCGAGCGCCCGGCGAGACCGCTTGGCTGTGGCAGGTGATGCAGCCGATGCCGTCGTCCTGGACCGCAGCGTTGCCACCCTTCACTGCCTTGCCGTTGCCGCCTCCACCGGCAGTGCCGACCGCGTCGAACGGCAGGAGGGCGTCGTTGCGCTCGGCGAAGCGGGACCCCACCGGGGCGTGGCAGTTGATGCACGTCTTGGCCAGGAGGCCGAAGTTCTCGCCCTGCTTGCCACCGAGTTGCTGGACGAGCTGGGCGTTGATGCCCAGGGTGACCGGGAGCTGGGCCTTGGTGATCGTGCTGGACTGGGCGTGGGCCATCGACGACACCGACCACTGGGCGAAGGTGTCGGAGTGGCAGCTGCCACATTGGGCGGAGGTGGCGAACGCCGTCTTCTCGCTCCCGAAGTAGGCCTGGGTGCCCCCCAGCACGTCCCAGACGTGGAAGGCGACCAGGCCGAAGAAGAGGACGGTGAGCGGCGGGTGGACGGCTCGCCACACCTTGGCGTGGCGGACGAACGCCTGCTGGCCGCCTCCGCGCGGGTACCGCTCCTCGATGTGGGTGAACAGCTCGCGTACTTTGCGCCAGGCTTCCTGCTGGGGGGCGGCGAGGGCCGCGGCATCGGCCTCGATGTCGGCGAGCGGCCGGCGGTTCTCGGTGAGGTCGGTGACCATGCGCTGGAAGGCGCGGGGCTCGTCGAAGGTCATCCTGGTGATGGCCAGGTTGGCGTTGAGCACCTCCTTCTGCACG
>JANMRJ010000404.1:0-9453 GCA_031370985.1 Acidimicrobiales bacterium | reverse complement strand
ACCGGCCTCGGGGCGCGGCCGGCGAACATGGTGCAGGAGGAACTCCTGGCCCTGGCTCGGGCCGAGCTGGCGCCGTTCAAGGTCCCCCGCGCCGTGGTCCTCGTCGATGCCCTGCCCCGCACCCCGACGGGCAAGCTGCGCCGTTTCGTCCTGCGCGCCGGCGGCTGGGGCGCCGGCAATCAGGACGCGAAGCGCTCCATGTAGTCACCGAACGCGGCGTCGACCTGGTCACCGGTGAGGCTGAAATCGGCGAGGTCGTAGCGGTGGCGGCCGTGCTGGTGCTGGGGGTGCTCGACGGCCCACGCCCGGACCGCCGTCTCCACGCCGGCATCGAGCGGCCGCCCCATGCCGGCGTAGACGGACCGCAGCACCGCCACCGGGTTGCGCACCAGCTCGTCGTAGGACACGTCGACGACCGCGGCGCTGAGCGGGCTACGGCACACATCGAGCGCCCGCCCCATGGCGAGCGCGGTCCGGGTCAGGGCTTGTCGGCCGATCTCGGCCGAGGACACGTCGTCGCTGTAGGCCCGGCGCAGGGTGGCGATGAGGCTGGCGTAGGAGGCGACGGCCTCATGGGGGTGGCGGTGGAGGAGCACGACGGTGGCGCCGGGCAACGCCCCCAGCAGGGCGTCGAGGTGGCCGAGGTGGCTGGGGGACTTGAGCGCCCACCGAGTGCCGGGCTCCGAGAGCACCCGCAACTGGAGGGCGTAGTGGGCGTACTCCTTGCGCAGTGGGGCGCCGGCCAGCCACGACGAGTACGCCGGGGCGTCGAACATGTCGTCGAAGTGCTGGCTGGCGAAGCTGTTCTGGAGCAGGGCGTCGCACTCCTCCGGCCCGGTAGCCGTCGCCCGGTGGATCGCACCGAACGCCGGCACCAGCCGGCGGAAGCCCTCGATCCAGCGCTCGGCCTGGGCCTGCAACGCCGCCGGCGCCGGGCCGCCGGCGGCGGTGGGCAATGGGTGCAGCGCCTCCCAGAACCGCAGAGCGCGGTGGTTCGCATCCAACGCAAGGAGGTTGTGCAGCAGGGTGGTGCCGGTCCGCGGGAGCCCGGAGATCACCACCGGCGCGTCGAGCGGACGGTCGGCGACCTTTGGGTGGTCGCCGACGTAGGCACCCAGGGACGCCAGGTTGCGCAGGTGGCGGACGGCAGCCCGGTGCAGCACGTCGGCGCCGGTGGCGTTGAGGCCGCGGCACGAGTCGACCAGCAGCTCCAGGTTGGCGAGGAACGGCACGTCGCCGGGCCATGGCCCCGCCCGGGCCGCGGCCTCCTCGACCAGCGCCGCCACCGTCTCTCGCGGCGGCGCAGTCACCGGGGGACGCCGGCGAAGAATGCCACCACCGAGGTCGTCACCAGGTCCGGGCGCTCCAGCGGTCCGAGGTGCCCCAGGCCCCCGAGCACCTCGGACCGGCCCCGGGGCAGGAGGTCGACAAGGGTCCGCCCCCGTGCCGGCGGGCACCCCTCGCTCTCGGAGCCGCACGCCACCGCTACCGGGCAGGCGATCTCGACCAGGCGGGCGTAGGCGTCGTGAGCGGTCGCCATCTCATAGACGGTGGCCTCGTCCTCCGGGCGGCACTTCAGCCGCACGCCTCCTTCGCCATCGTCGGAGAAGCCATGGTCGACGTAGGCCCGGAGCGCGGCGGGGTCCACCGTGTCGAGCGGCGGCTTCGCCGCGAAGTGCGCCAGCGCCTCGCGGCGGGAGGCGAACGATGTGCGCCGGCGGCGGGCGCGGGCGCCGAGCACGCTGGCGTCATCGCGCCCGAGCGGGGGGTCGGCGGCCACGATCACCGGCTCGTAGCAGTAGATGGCGGCGAACGTGCCGGGGCGGGCCTCCTCGGCCATGAGGACCGCGGTGGCCCCGCTGGAGTGGCCGAAGCCGTAGGGCCGGTCAACGCCGAGACCGTCGACAACGGCCAGCACGTCGGCGGCCAGCCCGTACCAGTCCAGGTCGTGCCCGGCCGGGATCAAGGTGTCGCCGTGGCCCCGCCCGTCGAAGGAAACGCACCGGAAGTCGTCGGCCAGCCGCTGGGCGAGGGGCGCCAGCACCTGCCCATGGAGGCCGGCGGCATGGGCCATCACGAGCGGCGGGCCGCTGCCGCCCAGGTCGTGAGTCGCGACCTTCAGCCCATCGGCGGTCGTCACGAACCCGAGCCCGCTCACTGGGCCATCCCTCTGCGAGGGATGGCCCAGTGAATGCTTCTGGACCGGCCTCCCGGGCCGGTCACCCCGCCCGCCACCGCTCCCGCGGCCGGCCGGCGGCGAGGACCACCGCCTGCAACGCTCCCCGGTCCACCTTGGCGATCTTGGTGCGGGGGATGGCGTCGACCAGGCACAGCTCGTCGGGGAGCTTGTGGCGGGCCAGGACCGGGGCGAGGAAGTCGCGGAGCCCCGCCAGGTCCGGGGCATTCTCCGGAGCGGCCACGACGCAGGCGCACACCGCTTCGCCCAGTACGGCGTCGGGCGTGGCGACCACGGCGGCGTCGGCCACGCCGGGGTGGAGGCGTACTGCGGTCTCCACTTCGGTCGGCGAAACGTGCAGGCCGCCCCGGTTCACCAGCTCCTTCAACCGGCCGAGGATGTAGACGCTGCCGTCGGGGTCGACCCGGCCGAGGTCGCCGGTGCGGTACCAGCCGTCGGTGGCGGCGTCGGGGTCCTTCCAGTAGCGCACCGGACGGGCCGCGCCGAAGGCGATCTCGCCCACCGTCCCGGCCGGCAGGGGGTCGGTCTCGCCCGGGTTAAGCACCGCGACGGAGCCGTTCGGCGCCGTCCCCTCCGGACCCTTGAACACGGTGCGCCCGACCGAGCCGCGGCGGATCTCGTCACGGTCGGTCGTGAGGATGGTGAAGTTCTCGCTGCATCCGTAGACGTAGAGCAGCTCCACCCCGAGCTGGTCGTAGATCCGGTCGACGAGGGGCCGGGGCAGGGTGGATGCCGCCGAGATGGCCCAGCGCAGGCTGTCCAGCCGGTGCGCCGGTTGCGCCGGCGCCAGGAGCGCAGCCTGGGCGGCGTCGAGGGCGTCGAACAACAGGGTGAAGTGGGCCGGCATGCCGGGCAGGATCGTCACCCCTTCGTCCGCGATGAGGCGGAGCGCGCCCCGGGGGGAGAACCGCTCCATGAGGACCAGCCGGCCCCCGCTGAGCAGGGCGAGCATGGCCAGCCGCAGCCCGAAGACGTGGGCCATCGGGAGGTAGAGGAGGTGGACATCGTCGGGGTCGGGGCCGAAGGCGTCGACGAAGAACGCCATCTTGGCCCAGCACGCCGGCCGAGTCTCGATCACCGCCTTGGGCCGCCCGGTCGTGCCCGATGTCAGTAGCAGGTGCCCGGTGTCGTCGGGGCCGTGGGGGGGCGACCAGTCGGCCAGCTCGTCGGGGCCGGCGAGCAGGTCGTCGAGGCGGTGGTCGGCGCCGCCGGCCGGCCCGCCGCCGGCCCCCCCGCCGGCGACGATCAGCCGGGTGACGGGGGAGGCCGCCTGGACCGCGGTCACGAGGGCGGCAGGGTCGGGGCCGCCGGGATGTGACCGGAACAGCAGCGCCGCCGCTCCAGTGCGATCGGCCAGCCACGCCAACTCGGGGGCGGTGAGGTCGTTGTCCGTGCCGACATGGACGGCGCCGACGGCCCACGCCGCGTTGATGGCCATGACGTGCTCGGGCGAGTTGGGGAGCTGGCAGACGACGCGGTCGCCGGCGCCGATGCCGAGCCGGCGGTAGAAGGCGGCCAGGTGGGCGACGCCGCGGCCGAGCTCGGCGAAGGTGAGCGTGGCGCCGTTGAAGGTGACAGCGGGCCGGTCGGCCCAGCGCCGGCAGGCGGCGTACAGGCTCGCCTCGAGCGGCTCGGTCATTCGAACGTCCAGGGGGAGCGGGGCGCCACGCACGTCCCGCCGACCGGCTCGAACAGGGCGGCGAAGCGGGGGTCGGCCGGCACCTCTGCGAGGTCGTCGCACACCACCGCGGCCGGGATGCCCGCGTCCAGCAGCGCAGACTCCGTCTCGGCGGCAATGCTCTCGCGGATGCGGACCAAGATCCGTCGGTCCGTGAGATCCGGGGGCGCGGTCGGGCCCACCACCCGGTACAGCGCGCAGAGGCGGGCGTAGTCGGCGTCGTTGTCGGCGCTGACCATGATGTCGCTGGCGGCGGTGGGGACCGGGCGGTCGAGGACACCCCAGACCGGACGGCCGTCGCGCCGGCCGTCCTCCTGGCCCCGGGCCATGTCGTCGAGAACGTGGGCCTGGACCGACATGGCGCCGGCCAGCAGCGAGGACCCCACCTCGCACCCCTGCCCCGTGAGCGCCCGGCGGTACAGGGCGGTCACGATGCCCCCTGCGGCCACCAGGCCGCCGAACAGGTCGCTCAGGATGACCCGGGACCCGAACGCCGGCTCGCCCTCCGGGTGCAGACCGTGGCCGAGGCCGGCGTAGGCCTGGACGAGGAAGTCGGTGCCGACCAGTTGGCGGGCCTCCGGGCGGTCGCCCCAACCGGAGGTGTTGGCATAGACCAGGCCGGGCCGGTGGGCGGCCAGGTCGTCGGGCCCCAGGCTCCACTCCGCCGCCTTGCCGGGCCGCCAGTTGTGCAGGAAGACATCGGCCTCGCTGACCAGGTCGACCAGGCACGCCCGACCGGCGGGGCGGCTGAGGTCGAGGGGCACGGCGTCCTTGGCCCGGTGGAGGCACTGGGCCGCCCGCCCATAGTCGCCTTCCGGCGGCTGGATGCGGGTGACCTCGGCCCCGAGCATGCGCAGCAGCATCCCGGCGAACGGGCCCTGGATCCGGCTGGTGGCCTCGACCACCCGAACGCCGGCGAGGGGTAGCGGGCCATCCGCCGGCGCCGCCGGCAGAAAGGGCGCAGCTCGCTCCGGCGCCGCAAGGGGCGCCGCCGGCGAGCGGTCGCCTGGCGGCCTGTCAATTGGCCGCAGGACGGGGTGGGCGACGCTCGTCCCCAGGTCGGCGAGCACGGCGGCGTACGACCGCAATGGTGTGAGGCTGACCTCGGTGGCGGTGGCGACGGCGTGCAGCTCGGCCAACCGCCGGCGCTCGGTCGCCTCGTGGAGCTCGGGCGGTAGGGAGCACGCGGCCCGCTCGTACCGCCAGCGGAACACCGTCCACGCCCGGCCGAGGTCGGCGTGGCCGGCGCCGAGCGCAGTCCAGAACGCCTTCCATGGCTCGGCGTCGAGCGTCTCGATCTCGAACCAGTGGCCGTCCGCGCTGCGGAAGGGGGGCCCGGGCGCCGGCATCGGGGGGCCGGGGACAGCGTCGCCCAGGCCGGTGGCCACCACGAAGTAGTGCGACAGGAGGAGCAGGCCGGCCTGCAGGACCGATGTCTGCACCGCCGGCGCCGGCCGGCCCCGGACCAGGCCGGCGAAGGCGGCGGCGACCACGCCCTGGGCGGCCAGGATGCCGGCGGCCACCGATGCCACCTCCAGGCCGAGGCGGCGGGGTACCCGGGCGTCGCGGCCGTGCACCTCCATGAGGCCGCAGCGAGCCTGGACGGTTGCCTCGCTGGCCGGCCCGCCCGCCGGCAGGCCTGCGGGGCCGTGCCAGGTGATCTCAGCGCCGCCGGTCCCCACCAGAGGCAACCCGGAGGCGGCGAGGCGGCGGGCGCACGTCTCGATGGCAAGCTGGGGAGCGGTCCGCCGGGGTTTCATGGCGGGGCGGCTCAGCTGCTCGTCAGGCCCATCGGCGGGTCCCCTGCGCGCCCATCCGCGGGTCGGAAATGACGAACCGGGGGTCGGCGCCCTGGCCGACGACGCCGGCGGGACTGGCCGCCTTGCCGATCATCCCGGTCAACTGGGAGCTTGGCCCCTCGCCGGCCGCGTTGTAGGCCGTCACCCGGTAGTAGTAGAGCGTCGGCGAGGCGGAGGCGTCGTTGTACCCGAGGACGTTGCCGACGCTGGCCAGCCGCGTCTGGGTGTAGGGCGTGGTGCCCCGATAGATGTGGTACCCAGTCACCGGGCCGGTGGTGGGTGCGGCCCATGCCAGCTGGATGCCGGTGCCGACGGTGGGCTGGCGGGCGGTGACCTGCTGTGGCGCGGACGGCGGACGTGTGCCGGGAGGGCCTGTCGTTGTGGTCGTGGTTGGCACCGTCGTGGTCGTAGCCGGCACCGTCGTCGTGGTGGAGGTCGTGGGTGGCGGCACTGTCGTTGATGTCGATGTCGATGTTGTCGTCGAGGTCGACGAGGTCGTCGAGGTCGTCGAGGTCGACGTTGTCGACGATGTTGTCGATGTCGACGTGCTGGTCGTCGGCGGCACCGTCGTCGTCGTGGTGGGCGCCAGTGTCGTCGTTGTCGGTGGCACCGTCGTGGTCGTCACGACCGTGCCCTGGCCGCTCAGGAAGGCGCTGCTGGCGCTGTTCCAGTGGGTGGCGAGGTAGCTGCCCGGCGCCGGCGCAGTGCTGAAATAGTCGTCGTGGTTGCAGTCGTAGAGCTTCTCCTGCGCCACCGGGCACACCTGGCGCATAACGGCGCCGGCCGACCCGTCCGGGTAGCAGAGGCGGTCGGACTCGTCGGTGCAGTGGTAGCCGGGCGTGGCGTTGGGCGCCGTGGGCTGCACGCCCCCGAGGAGGTGCATGAGCTCGTGGGCCTCGACCAGGTTCGACTGGCCCCAGCACCCGTTGTCGACGCGGCCGACGCTGCCCCTGACCTGGACGCTCCCGTTGTTGCGGTTCACGCCGGGGGTGGTGTCGACGCGGTCGTCGTACTGGATCTCCGAGATGCCGCAATAGACGTTGGCGTCGGTCCAGACGAGGTACTTGCGGTCGGAGCGGGAATAGCCCTTGGAGCGCATTTCGGACTGCATGGCGGAGAAGGTGGACATGGCGCCGCTGGTGAGGGTTATCCGCTCGATGACGGGGTTGCAGGCCGAGTCGGTGACGAACCGCACGTGACGGGTACCGCCGGTCTCTGCCGCGCTGTCGTTGACCACCTGGTCGATACGGGCCGCCCAGGACTGGAATGAGGCCGCGTAGGTGGCGAACCGGTCGGTGCCCGTTGACTTGTAGGCGTAGATGAGCTGGACCCGGAAGCCGTCACTGCCGGTGCCGTAGCACCCGACCGCCCCGCCCTCGGCTGCAATGCCGGCCGGCGCCGGCGCCGGGTCGGGGGCGCGGTCCTGGCGGACATCGACGCCGTCGGGGGCCGGGTCGGGGCCGTGGCTGCACAACACGTCGTTGACCCGCCCGGCGCCATTCACCCCGGGGGCGTAGGCCGGGTCGGTGAGCGACTCGTAGGCGCCGCCACAGACGCTGCCCGGGCCGGCGGGGCGGAGGCCGTCGTAGACCAGGCCGAGGCCGGGATTGTCCGGCAGGCGAGGTGCGGTGCCGGCGGCGGGCGCGGCGGGTGCGAGCAGCACCGAGGCACCGCCCAGGCCGGCGACCAGGGCCAGGAGGATCGCAAGAAGTCGGCGCATGATTGGCTGAGACGCTACACAAGACCCCCTCCCGAGCGGTCCCGCCTGGTCCGGCTACCGTGCGACCCATGAGGGTGGTAGCTGGGTTCGCCGGCGGTCGGCGGCTGCGGGCGCCAACAGGCCGGAAGGTGCGGCCGACCAGCGAACGGGTCCGTGAGGCCCTGTTCAACTCCCTCGGCAGCCTCGGTGCGGTCGACGGCGCCACCGTGGTCGACCTCTTCGCCGGCACGGGGGCGCTGGGCATCGAGGCCCTCTCGCGTGGCGCGTCGTCGGCCATGTTCGTCGATGCCGACCTGGAGGCCATCCGGGCGATCAACGACAACCTGGGCACGACCGGGCTGGCGGAGAAGGCCCGGGTGGTCCACGCCGATGTGTTCCGGTTCCTGACCGACTCGCCTCCAGGACTGGTCGACGTGGCGTTCGCCGACCCGCCCTATGCCTTCACTGACTGGCCCCGGTTGCTGGCCGTCGTCCCCGCTCGCCTGGTGGCCATCGAGGCCCGCACGCACGTCGAGATGCCGGCGGGGTGGAAGGCCCTGCGGTCCAAGCGCTACGGCGATACCGTGGTGACGCTGGCCCGGGCGTCGGGGACTGGACCGGAGGAAGAGGGGTAATGCCGAAGGCCCTCATACCTGGTTCGTTCGACCCCGTGACGTTCGGGCACCTCGACGTGATCGAGCGCACGGCCCGGCTGTTCGACCACGTCCTGGTGGTGGTGGTGGCCAATCCCGGCAAGGCGCCGGCACTGTTCAGTGTCGACGAGCGCCAGGCCATGTTGGCCGATGTCACCGCCCACCTGGCCAACGTGGAGATCGGTGCCTTCGAGGGGCTGTTGGTCGACTTCGCCCTGGCCAATGGCGTGGAGGCGATCGTGAAGGGCCTCCGGGCCGTCTCCGACTTCGACTTCGAGCTTCAGATGGCCCAGGTCAACGAGCGGATGTCGGGCATCGCTACGGTGTTCTTCCCGACCGCCCCTGAGCATTCTTTCCTCTCGTCGAGCCTGGTGCGTGAGGTCGCCCGGTTCGGTGGCGACGTGTCGGCGATGGTGCCGTCGCCCGTCGCCCAGCGACTGAAGGAGCGCTTTAGCCGGTGAGGCACGTACCCATTGCGCCCGCTACGGTGAAACTGTGATCGTCCCGGATCGCCAGAGCGAAGCCATGGACACCGAGGTACTGCTGCGGCGAGTGCTGGACCTGGTGAACTCGGCGCCCAAGATGCCGCTCTCCTCCACCGTGAGGCTGGAGAAGGACGAGGTCGTCGAGATGCTGGAGGAGGCCATCAGCCGCCTCCCCGAGGAGATGCGCCAGGCGCGGTGGCTCCTCAAGGAGCGCCAGGAGTACCTGGCCAAGGTCCAGCGCGAAGGCGACGAGATCCTCAGCGCGGCACGGGAGCGGGCCGAGCGCATCGTCCAGCGCACCGAACTGGTCCGTGAGGCCCAGCGGATCTCCAACCGCACGCTCGAGGCGGCCAACGACGAGGCCCGCAAGCTCAAGCACGAGGCCGAGGACTACGTTGACCAGAGGCTGGCCAGCTTCGAGATCGTCCTGGAGCGGATCATGAAGACGGTCGTGGGCGGCCGGGAGAAGCTGCGGGTGATGCCGATCCCCGAGTCCTCCGGCGCCGACCAAACGGTCGCCGACGCCGACCCCGATACCGGCGAGGTCTTCTTCGACCAGGACCAGTGGTAGGAGCGCGCTGAACCCGTTCATCGTCAACGTCGCCGATCTGGCGAAAAAGCCGGGCGCCAGGCGCCACGAGCACGTCGAGGGCTACCTGGCCGGCCCGATCATCGTCGTCGATTCCTCGCTGCGCACTGAGGTCCCCGCGGTGGTTGACGCCGTGCTCGAATGGGTGTCCGACGGCCTGCTGGTCACCGGGACGGTGGAGGGGGCGTGGGCAGGGCCCTGCCGGCGTTGCCTGCAGCCAGTGGAGGGCACGCTGGAGGTCGACGTCCAGGAGCTGTTCGAGGCCACCCCTCGCGAGGGGGAGAGCTACGCCCTCGGTCACGACCGCGTCGACCTGGAGCCCCTGGCCCGGGAGTCGCTGATCCTCGACCTTC
>JANMRJ010000377.1:0-2407 GCA_031370985.1 Acidimicrobiales bacterium | reverse complement strand
ACCAAGGACCTGCTCGCCGCCGTCCTGGGCCGGCGCTGGCGGGTGCACGCCAGCCCCAAGTCGTTCAACAACGAGCTGGGCGTACCCCTCACGGTCCTGGGGACGCCGGACGACGCCGAGGTGGTGGTCGTCGAGATGGGCGCCCGAGGGCAGGGCCATATCGCCGCCCTCTGCGCGGTAGCGCGGCCGATGGTCGGCGTGGTCACGACGGTGGGCCTGTCACACTCCGAGTTCCTCGGCTCCGTCGAGGATGTGGCCCGGGCCAAGGGGGAGCTCATCGAGTCTCTCCCTCCCGAGGGCACCGCTGTCCTCAACGCCGAGCACCCCCTGGTGGCCGGGATGGCGGCCCGGAGCGCGGCCCGGGTGCTGACCTTCGGGGTCGCAGCCGGCGACGTGCGCGCCGAGGAGGTGCGGCTCGACGACGACCTCCTGGCCCGCTTCCGGCTGCGTTCGCCGTGGGGTGACGGCGAGGTGGCACTGGCCGTGCGCGGCGCCCACCAGGTTCCCAACGCGCTGGCCGCGGCGGCGGCGGCGCTGGCGTGCGACACGCCGGTCGATGATGTCGCCGCCGGCCTCGGCGGCGCCCAAATCTCACCGTGGCGGATGCAGCTCGACCGGTCGCCGTCGGGTGCCCTCGTGCTGAACGACGCCTACAACGCCAACCCCCTCTCCATGGAGGCGGCGCTACGAGGGCTCGCCGCCCTGCCGGCGCTGCGGCGCACGGCCGTCCTCGGGATCATGGCCGAGCTGGGCGACGTGGGGCCGGCGGAACACGCCCGCATGGGTGCCCTGGCCGCGGAGCTGGGCATCCGGGTAATCGCGGTGGCCGCGCCGGACTACGGCGGGGAGCAGGCGGCCGGCGCCGGCGAGGCGCTTCATCGGCTCGGGCCGATAGGCGCCGGCGACGCCGTGCTGGTCAAGGGCAGCCGGGCCGCGGGCCTCGAGAGCGTCGCCGGTACGCTCGCCGGGTCGTGAAGATCGCTGCCACATGAGGATCTATACGCGGAAAGGCGACGACGGCACCACCGGCCTGCTCTTCGGCGGCCGGGTACGCAAGGACGCGCCGGCGCCGGCGGCATGCGGCGATGTCGACGAGGCCCAGGCCGCCATGGGAGTGGCTCGTGCGACCACCGACCGGGGCTCCGAGCTCGACGGCCTGCTGGTCGGCCTGGAGCGTGACCTGTGGGTCCTGATGGCCGAGGTGGCGACGGCGCCCGAGCACCGCGACCGCCTCGTCGCCGAGAAGACGCTGGTCACCCCCAAGATGGTCGCTCGGCTCGAGCCGCTAATCGACGATCTGACCGGACGTTTCGACCCGCTGACCGAGTTCGTGCTCCCCGGCCAGAGCCCGACCGCGGCCGCTCTCGACCTGGCCCGCACCGTCGTGCGCCGGGCCGAGCGCAGCGCCCTCGCCGTGGCCGCGCCCGGGTCGTCTGTCGTCGCCTACCTCAACCGCCTCTCCGACCTGCTGTGGACCATGGCCCGCTGGCAGGAGGGGCACGCCCTGCCCGCACGTCCAACCGACATCGAGGAGTAGCTCAAATGCCGATTACCTTCACCCTGGCCGACGTGGTCCCCGCCGGCCCCGGCGCCGTCGGCACCCCCGTCTTCGCCGGCCCCGTCGGCCAGGACCGGCTCCCCGCCGGCGCGCCGGCCGACCTCGACCTGAGCTTCCTCGCCGAGCGGGGCTTCGAGGGCCGGCCCGGCGAGGCGATGGCTGTCCCGTCGGCAGGGGGAACGTGGATCGCCCTCGGCGTCGGCGACCCGGCCAAGGTGACGGCCGAGACCCTCCGCCGGGCCGCCGCCGCCTTCGTGCGCAGCGCCTGGCGCGACCGCACCGGCGCCACCACCCTCCTTGCCGCCGCCCCCGACCTCGACCCTGCGCTGGCCACCCAGGCCATCGCCGAGGGGGCATCGCTGGCCGCCTACCGCTTCGGCCGGTACAAGGCCGAGCCGAAGGCGTCGAAGTTGGAGTCGCTGGTCGTCGTCGGCTCGGGCGCCGGCGCTCGCCACGGCCTCGACCGGGGCGCCCGGATCGCCACTGCCGTCGCCCTGGCCCGTGACCTGGTGAACACCCCGGCCACCGACATGACCCCCCGCCGGCTGGCCGAACACGCCGCCGAGATCGCCGAGGCCGACGGGCTTACCCTCACCGTGCTCGACGAGGTGGCCATCGTCGCCGAACGCCTGGGCGGCCTGGCCGGCGTGGCGCTGGGGTCCGAGGAGCCGGCCCGCCTTATCAAGCTCGTCTACCAGCCCCCCGCCGGCGCCGAGCGTTCCATCGCCCTGGTCGGCAAGGGCATCACCTTCGACTCCGGCGGCCTCTCGATCAAGACGGCCGAGGGTATGGAGACGATGAAGACCGACAAGTCGGGCGCGGCGGCCGTCCTCGGTGCCATGTCGGTGA
>JANMRJ010000445.1:0-1304 GCA_031370985.1 Acidimicrobiales bacterium | reverse complement strand
CCTTGACAGGCGAACGCCTGTTCGGCTACTGTGGGAACAGTCCCTCCTCGGAGGACTCAACTCTCGGAGGTTTCGCCCTCCCCTGGTCATGCCCTCGGATCGAGGGAGCGGTAGTGGCTGTTCTGGAAGTGACGACGCTCGAAGCGAGCGATGCCCTGGTGGCCGATATCGACAAGCTGTGCCGTCTCGATCCGCAGTGTCTGGCCGACGGCGAGAGCATCCAGCTACTGCACCGCCAGCTCGATCGCCTGACCGCGCTCACCACCAGGGCAGTGGCGGCCTTCGATGCCGGGGGAGCCTGGGACGCCGACGGTGCCCGTCGCGCCTCGGCATGGATATCGGTCCGTTGTCATCTCCCGGTGACAACGGCCCGGCGCAGGGTGCTGCTCGGTCGTTCCCTGCGCCACATGGACCTGGTAACCCAGGCCTGGCTGGCGGGAGACATCAGCGAGGGCCATGTCGGGCTGTTCGCCTCCGCCCGTACGCCGCCAACCCAGCGGTGTTTCGAGCGTGACGAGGCTCTGTTGGTGTCCCAGGCAACCGAACTGCGTTTCGGTCAGTTCGCCCGGGCCCTGGCCTACTGGTCCCAGCAGGCCGATCCCGACGGAGCGGACCGCACAGCCCAGGACCACCACGACCAGAGGTCCCTGAAGCTGTCCCAGAGCTTCGGGGGGTGCTGGGTCCTCGACGGTTTACTGGACCCGATCAACGGCTCGATCGTGGCCGGGGTACTGAAGGGGATCGAGGAGGGGTTCTTCGCCGCCGACTGGGCCGAGGCCAAGGCCAGGGTAGGCCCAGGCGTATGCAACGCAGACCTGGCCCGTACCCCCACCCAGCGCAGAGCCGATGCACTGGTGGAGATGGCCAGGCGATCCCTCGCCATGCCCGCCGGTTCACGGATGCCCGAGCCGCTCTTCAGCGTGTTCGTGGGATACGAGACCTTCTCCGGGCGCATCTGTCAGTTGGCCAACGGCACCGTGGTGGCTCCCGGAGCGGTGGTGGACTGGTTGGACCAGGCCTGGGTGGAGCGGGTGGTCTTCGACGGAGCGAGCCGGGTCACCGACGTGGGTGTTCGCCGACGCATCTTCACCGGTGCCACCCGCAGGGGGGTAGAGCTACGAGACCAGACCTGCTTCCACGAGTTATGCGACGAAGTTGCCCAGGACTGCGAGATAGACCATGTCCAGCCCTGGTCAGCAGGAGGACCGACCACCCAGGACAACGGCAGGGCGGCCTGCGCCTTTCACAACCGCCAGCGACACCGATCCCGACCACCACCGTGATACCCGTGATGCCGGCAGGCG
>JANMRJ010000358.1:0-7157 GCA_031370985.1 Acidimicrobiales bacterium | reverse complement strand
TCCTCCACATGATCCTGATGTTCAAGGGGGCCGCCGATGTGTCGGGGGCTGGCGCCGGTGTGGGCCTGCTCGGTCGACGACGACACGTTGGCCGAGAACCACGAGGCCCAGTACCCGACCGATCCCTCCATGCTGGCGGTGGCGGCATCGAGCGCGTTCGAGGCCGCCGGCAAGGTCGTGGTCGTGGTGGTGGTCGCCGCCGGCGCTGTCGTCGTGGTCGTCGGCGGCAGGGTCGTGGTCGTCGGCGGCAGGGTCGTAGTCGTCGGGGGCACCGTCGTCGTCGTGGATGAGGTCGTGGTCGTCGGCGGGACAGTTGTGGTGGTCGGCGGCACGGTGGTCGTCGTCGGGGGGACGGTCGTCGTCGTGGACGGCACGGTCGAGGTGGTGGTGGTAGCTGGCGCCACGATGGATGTCCCCACCTCGATGTCATCGACGAAGATGGCGGTCCCGGCGACGCCGGTGTTGCTGAGCAGGTCGATGCTCACCTTCGTCGTGCCGGCCGGGGCGGTGACCGCGGCCGACACCCGTGCCCAGCTGCTGGTCAACGGGAGGGTCAAGGTGTCGGTGCGGAGCTCGGTCGCCGCCTCATTGCGCCAGTGCACGACCATGGCCACCGAGAGGCACGGGCCGGAGGTGGTCTTGGCCCACATCGCGATCGTCTTCGGGCCGGCGCCGGCGTTGAAGCCGGGCCAGTTGCGGAGCTGCACGCCCCAGCCGTGGGGGGCGTTGACCGCCACCTTCAGGCTGCGGGCACCGGTGTGGGCCTCCTCGCTCGTGGAGGATACGCCGGCGGACACCCACGGGCCCCACTGCCCGACGGAGCCTTCGAGGCCAGCAGAGTCGGCGTCGAGGTCGTTGGTGGCGATCGGCGGGGCCGGGGGGGTGCCGGCGCCGTCGGCCACGATCACGTCGTCAACGAAGATCGTCGACCCCGCCGGGCCGGAGCTGTTGGAGAGGGACAGGAACACCCGCTCGGTGCCCGGTGGGGCGATAACCGACGCTCTTGCCTGGGCCCAGGTGGTGCTGAGCGGCAGCGTGACGACATCGGTTCGGAGCTCGGCGCCGGCGGCGGTGCGCCAGTGCACCGACATGGTGATCGACATGCAGGCGCCGGCCGGCGTCCGGGCCCAGAAGCCGATCGTTTGTGGCCCGGGCGCCGTGACGAACCCGGGCCAGTTCTTGAGCTGCAGGCCCCACCCGTTCGGAGCGGTGATGTCGACTTTTAGGCTGCGGGTGCCGCTATGGGCCGATTCGGCCGAGGACGAAACGCCGGCCGAGAACCACGGCCCCCACTGGCCGGCGGAGTCCTCCGCCCCCGCGGTGCCGGCGTCGAGGACGTTGGTACCGGGGACCGGCGCCGGGAAGCCGGTACCGGGGACGAAGGTGCTACCGGCGTCCTGGCCGAAGGCCGATTGCCAGTCGGAGAACGAGCGGATGGTCCCACCCTCATACGCCATGAACTGCCAGTCGCCCACGTAGGAGTTGTTGGCGTGGCGGTTGTTCTGGTCGAAGGTGATGGCGTCTTGGACCACGCGCTGCTGGTACGGCGACCAGCTCGGGAACGTGCCGAAGTTGGAGTAGAGCGACTCCAGGCCGCAGTACTGGGTGGTGCAGCCAACGTTGGCCCGTGAGAAATGCATCACATTGTCGTGCACGGAGACGTTCTGGGTCTTCCACCGGCAGTCGGAGAAGTACGGGGCGGTGCCGATCGTGCCGGCTACGCACGTCTGCAGCGTGGCCGCCCCGCCCAGCGTGCAGAACGAGATGCTGGTATTGGCCGGCGAGCCGCAGAACCGGTCGGCGTTCTCCCACAGGACGACCCCGCTCCAGTTGTCATCGAAGAAGTTGCCGGCGATCTCCATGGTGGTGTAAACGCCGCCGTTGACCCGGGGGTCCCCGCCGCTCTCGGAGATGTAGATCGCCCCGACGGGGGTGTTCTGGCCCTGGGCGGCGAAGGTCTTCCCCTTCACAATGGCGTTGCGCACCAGGGTGTTGTTGGCGATGCGAGCGTTGTAGGAGGTCTCGTAGAAGATGCCCTCGTCGTCGTTCGCCTCGATGTAGTTGCCCTCGATGCGGAACCCGACGTTGTTGGTGTCGATCCAGAGCCCGACACCGCGGTTGTGGTGCACCCAGTTGTTCGTCACCACCGCGCCCGCGGTGTTCCAAAACTTGCCCGCCCCGCTGCAGCCGCAGCCGGGGCTGACGACCTCCCAGTTGTAGGTGTTGTTCCCCTTGATCTCGTTGCGGTCGAGGGTGATGTTCCTGCCGCCGCCTGGGCTGTAGGCGCTGAAGCCGTATTGGCCGTTGTCGGCCAGGCAGTTGGAGCGGACGACCGAGTCGGTGCCGAGCATCACGCCGGCGCCGGCGTTGCCGGCGATGGTGCTGAACTCAATGGTCCAGCGCAGGCCGGAGTCGTGGTTGACGACCCCCTCGTTCGGCGGGGAGACGAAGTTGCGGATCGTCAGGTTGCTGATCCTCACGCCGGTGGCCAAGCCGGTGAAGGCGTACCGGTTGACCCCCTGGCCGTCGATCACGGCTCCGGGGGCGCCGATGTAGACGTTGTCCGTCTTGGGCAGGACCTGGGAGAACGCCAGTGTCCCGAGACTGTGAACGCCCGGCGCCAGCCAGAACGTCGTGCCGGCGGGGAGGGTGAGCGTGAGCGTGCCCAGGTTGAGCCAGGGGTCGACGCGCACTGAGCCCGCGGGCTGGACGGCGGGGCCATCAAGCACGGCGGCATTGCCGCAGATCCGCGCCGGCGGGGCGGTGGGGTAGGAGGCGGTGAGCGCCGCGGCCCCGGCCGGCGGGGTGCGCCCGACGATCCCGGGGAGCCAGACGACGACGACCGCGCCCAGCAGGGCGACGAGCCGGCGGCGCGCGATGAGCGGTACAGAGCTGGGAACTTGGACAGTGGGACCCATTGGGTCGCCCCTCCTTGGGGTGGTCGCGAGTCCCGAGGGGACCGCATCGTGCAGTGGTCGTCCCAGCACTGCCTGCCCTGAATGGGTCGAATGACCCATTTGGGACAAATTCCGCATCCGCCAGGCGAAACCCTAGCTGGTGGCCAACGGCCTGTCCGGCGCGCCCGTGGTGGCGGCGTGGCTAGCCGGCGCCGACGAGCTGGCGGGCGAGGGCGGGGTCGCCCCCGAATGCCGGGCAGTACTCCTGGTAGGGGCACCAGTTGCAGAGTGCCGAGCGCCGGGGACGGAAGTCCTCATTGGCACAGGCCAGCTCGACCGCCTTCCAGATGGCCGACGCGCGCTGCTCGAGGCCACGGATGGACTGGGCCGACGGTTCGGCCACGATGGCCACAGGCTCGGAGAGGTAGAGCAGCTGGACCCGGGCCGGGCGCACGCCGAGGACCCGTTCGCAGAGGAAGGCGTAGAAGTGGACGCCGCCCAGCCGGCTCTGCTCTGCCGTGACAGGGGGAACCCTGCCGGTCTTGTAGTCGGTCACGACCAGCCCGCCGTCGGCGTCGAGCTCCAACCGGTCGATGATGCCGCGGAGGGTGAGGGAGCCGACCTTGACCTGGAGCATGAGTTCCATGCCAATGGGGTGGACGGCCGCTGGGTCCTCCAGGTTGAAGTAGCGCCGCAGCAGCGACTCGGCCTCCGCCGCGAACAGGGCCGCGGCCTCGGCGTCGAGCTCCAGACCGACGAACTCCGAGTCGGTGGCGAACTCGGCTCGGGCCCGGTCGAGGCAGGCCAGTGCGGTCGGTAGCGTGCGGGCCGGCGCCGGCTCGCAGAAGAGCAGTTCGAGGGCGCGGTGGACGAGGCTGCCCTTGGTGGCCGCCACCGACGGGGGTTCCGGTAGCCGGTCGATGGTGGAAAACCTGAAGGCCAGTGCGCAGTCCTTGAACGACGCCACTTTGGACGGCGACAGCGATGTCGGCAGGGGCAGGACCATCGGCACCAAAGCTACCGATGGCGTGCGACAGCGGGGCGGATGCCGGGAACGCTAGGGCGTCACCACATCTTCGAAGAAACCGACAGCACGCCCTCGAGGGGCCCGAAATGCCCGAGGTCGGGGAACGTCACCAGTGTGGCGTCGGGCAGCGCGTCGACCTGGGCCTGGGCCACGGCGCGGTTCAGGGCCATGCTCCGTCCGCCGCAGGCGACCGTCACCGGGCACCCCACGTCGCCCAGGCGGGTGAAGCCGTCGTGGGCCAGGCCTTGGCGGTAGATGGCGGCCTCGACGAAGGGAGCGCACCGTAGGCGCACGCCGTCGCGGTCGGGGGCGAACCCGCCGTCGACGTAAGCCCGGAGCGCCTTGGGGTCGAGGGACTCCAGTGGGGGCTTGGAGGCGAAGTTGTCGTAAGCGTCCTGGCGCGACCCGAACAGGTCGCGCCGCTTCAGCGCGCCGCTGATCAGGGGTCGTCGTGACGCCTTGAGCTCCTCGGTGATCTCGGGCCACACGATCGGCTCGTAGCACCACAAGGCCCGGAAGGTGCCCGGCCGGCGGGCCTCGGCGTCGAGCATGGCCGCCCCGCCGGAAGAGTGCCCGAACCCGTAGGGCCGGTCGAGCCCCAGCTGGCCCACCACCGCCAGCACGTCGTCGGCGAACCCGGCCCAGTCCCAGTCCAGCCCGGCCGGCGTCACCGTGTCCCCGTGGCCCCGGGCGTCGTAGCTCCAGCAGTGGAACCGGTCGGTCAGCTGGGCGGCCAGGGGGCCGAGCACGGCGGCGCAGAAGCCGGTGGCGTGGGCCATCAGCAGGGGCGGGCCGGTGCCGCCGAGGTCGTAGGCGGCCAGCGCCACACCGTCGGTCGAGGGCAGGCGCGGCACCGGCGGAGGCTACCGTCGCAGGCGGTGACGACTGACCTGCAAGCGGTGGCTGCGGCCAACTCGGCGTTCTACGCCGCGTTCGAGGCCCGCGACCTCGACGCGATGTCGGCTGTGTGGGAGCACTCCGACCGTATCGTCTGCACCCATCCTGGCTGGGCCAGCTTGCGGGGCTGGGGTCAGGTGGCGGCATCGTTCTTCGCCCTGTTCCAGAACTCCCAGCACCTCCAGTTCATCCTGACCAAGGAGACCACCGAGGTGGCGGGCGACACGGCCTGGGTGGCTGTCGACGAGAACATCCTCCAGGCCAGCAACGCCACGGCGGTGGCCGCGCTGAACCTGTTCGTCCGGGTCGCCGGCGGCTGGAAGATGGTCGCCCACCACGCCTCGCCGATCAGTGACGCGACCGACGCCTGACGAACAGCCGAACTGGTGACGCTCAGTGTCAGATGTCGCACTGTGTGACCCCAGTTCGCTGAGGGGTCAGCCGGCTGCGCACTCCCCGGCGCCGACCTCGGCGATGTAGGGGCCGGTCTCGCCGTAGTCGACGTAGAAGTCGGGATTGGTCTCGGGGGTGGGGAAGGCGTCGAGGTCGGCCAGGCCGGCGGCGACGGCGGAGGCGCCACCCACCCGCTCCAGCCAGGCGGTGAAGCTCTCGCCGGCCGAACGCTCGTTGGCGAAGCGGCCGACGACTCGCACGGTGGCCTCGCCGGCGGTCTTGGCCGGCAGGCGCAGGGCCTTGTGCCCGAACTCGATTTGGGTGGCGCCGACGTAGCCGCCCAGCAGCATCTGGTAGCCGGGGGCGGCCTGGCCGTGGGCTCGCCGCTCGACGCCCATGAAGCCGATGTCGGAGATGTGGTGCTGGCCGCAGGAGTTGGTGCAGCCAGAGATGTTGACCCGGATGCCGCCGACATCGGCCAGGCCGGCCTCCTCTAGCGCCCGCCCGATCTCACTGGCCAGGCCCCGTGACTGGGTGACGGCCAGATTGCAGGTGTCGGCGCCAGGGCAGGCGACCACGTCGCGGGCCAGCTCGGCGCCGGGCTCAGCCATCCCGTAGAACGCCAAGCGGGCGTAGAGGTCGGGGAGCTGCTCCTCGGTGAGGCCCCGGAACACGAAGTTCTGGCGGTTGGTGACCCGCACCTCCAAGCCGAGGTCGCGCTGGATGGCGGCGACGGCCCGGAACTGCTCGGCGGTCACGTCGCCCAGGCGGCAGTAGGCGTAGGCCGACACGGTGCCCTTGGCGTTGCCGCGCACCACGTTGGCGTCGTCCCAGCGGCCGTAGGGGTCGGACTTCTTGATGACGACATTGGTGCCCCAGCCCATCGGGGTCGGGGAGACGGTGGACGACACGCCGGCTGGCTCGTCGCCGGCGGCAGCTACTGCGGCTGGCACCCCACCGGGCCACGTGGCCGAGGCGGGCAGGAACCGACGCTCCTTGAGGATCCGCCGGCGGACCTCGTCCGCGCCCAGGTTGTCGACCAGCCACTTCATGCGCGCCCGGAGCTTGTTGTCGCGGTTGCCGTAGTGGTCGAAGGTGCGGAGGATGGCCTCAATGGTGGGCAGGAGGTCCTCGCGGGAGGTGAACTCCTCCAAGGCCTGGGCCGGGTGGGGGTTGGCCCCGAGGCCGCCGGCGAAGAACACCCGGAAGCCGGGCTCGACGGTGCCGTCGTCCTTGGCCCGGTTGACCGCCACCACGCCGACATCATTGAACATGGCCTGGCCGCAGTCGGTGACGCAGCCGGAGAAGTTGATCTTGAACTTGCGGGGCAGACGCTGGGCGTACGGGTTGCGCAGGAGGTGCTCGAAGGTGGCCTGGGCCCAGGGGCTGATGTCGAGGACCTCGAACGGGCAAGCGCCGGCCAGGTGGCAGCCCATCACGTTGCGGACGGTGTCGCCGCACGCCTCACGAGTGGTCAGGCCGACGCTGGCCAGTTCCCGCATCACGGCCGGGATCTGCTCCAGCTGGATGAAGTGCATCTGGACGTTCTGGCGGGTGGTGATGTGGCCCCAGCCACGGGAGTACGTCTCGGACAACTGCGCCAGCATGTCGAGCTGGGTGGGCTGGAGCGACCCGTAGGGGATCTTGACCCGCACCATCTGGTTGGTGCCGCCCTGGCGCTGGCCGTAGATGCCGTTGTTGAGGCGAAAGACCCGGAACGCGTCCTCGTCCATGTCGCCCGCCTGGTACTTGGCGAGCATGCTCTCGAACTTCTGGATGTCGGCGAGCGCGGCGGGGCTGATGGCGCCCGGCCCGACCTCGACGTCGATGGTCTGACTCATGCTGGCCAGGTTACCAAATACCCGACTGTTTCGATCAAGAATCGGCGGCGAGACGCGCGGTCGGCTGGCGGACCGTGGCGACCAGGTCGACGGTGCGCTGTC
>JANMRJ010000350.1:0-1600 GCA_031370985.1 Acidimicrobiales bacterium | reverse complement strand
CGCGCTGAGCAGGACTCGGCCCCGGTCAAATATCCGGGGCCGAGTCACAAACTCGTCGATCAGTTGTTGACGTAGATCGGAGGTGTGCCCTGGTGATTTGTGAGTGGGGAACCGCTGTATTGGACGCTGAAGAATGCAAAGCTAGGGCTCACACTGAGCACGCCGCCGCCCTGGTTGGACTCGTAGTCGAAGGCTGCCGCGATCTGAAGCGCGCCACCGGGGCATCCGGTACCGCGCCGCACCTCAATTCGCGTAGTCCCGCGGTCAGCCAGGTTCTGGAACCCCGAGGTCCTATCGGCGACGTTCCAAAGTCCACCGGTGAAGCCGGCAGTACTCCGCAATGTACCGAGGTTGGTGGAGCCAGGAGGAGTCGTGACGGCGTATGTCCAGATCGCGTAGTTGGACATACGCATGCACGGATTCATTTGGAATGAAAGCTGGGCAAGGTCCACGGGTGCATCCTGGCCGGCCCAGGCGTCGGGAAAGTCCCATGTACCCCAGAACTGCCACCCGCCGCCGGATAGGGCCACTGACGTAACCCACACGCCGAAGTTGGGAATGCCGAGCGTCGATACTATCGAAGCCGGCGCGGCGGCGTCCTGGGCGGCGAACGCTGCCTGAGCCTCGACGGCCGTCAGTTCCCCATCGACGCCTGCAATCGCTACGGCGATGTGCTTGCCCGTGTACTTGAAAGCCAGCTTGTCGAGACCCACGAAGTCCTTCGGATGGTTGAGCACAAACGCGCTGATCTCCGCGTTGATGCTGTTGTCCGACCGAGCCAGCGTCGGTGTAGCCGGTGCGAGCAACAACGCGCTCGCAAACACAGCGAAACTAAGCCTACGCATCTGGTTCACCCCGTTGGTGTCCGAGTGCTATGAAGACCCGGACGTGAAAGGAGGCTAGCACCCGGTGTCAACCGGGTGTGAATGTCAATCGAACGCATGTCGTGCGTCGAACGCATGTCGTGTGACAACGGCCAGCGACTTTGTCACTCTCGGTTGCCATGGACGGAACCTGTCAAGCCGGGTGAGACACCATGCTCGTGGGATTGCTGAGGTTCGACCTCCTTCCTCGACGGCGGGTTGATCCGAGGGGGAAACGAGAGTGACGATCACGTTCCTGTACGTCCTCAACCATTTCCTGACCCATGCGCTGAGCAGCCGGCTATGCTCCCGGCATGACCCTCGTCGTCGACCGCGTCGTGAAGCGGTTTGGGACCGTGCTCGCGCTCGACGGGCTGGAGTTCCAGGTGGAGCCGGGCCAGATCTTCGGCTTCCTGGGGGCCAACGGGGCAGGCAAGACGACGACGATCCGGATCGTGCTCGACCTGCTTCGGGCCGACGCCGGCACGACGACGTGGCACGGTGTTCCGACGGCCGAGCTGCCCCGCCGGACCTGGGGCTACCTGCCCGAGGAGCGCGGCCTCTATCCGCGGATGAAGGTGGCCGAGCAGCTCGCCTTCTTCGCCGGCCTGTACGGCGTGAGCCGGACCGACGCGCTGCGCACGATCGGCGAATGGCTGGAGCGGCTGCGCATTCCCGATGCGGCCGGCCGACGGACCGACGAGCTGAGCAAGGGCAACCAGCAGAAGATCCAGTTC
>JANMRJ010000340.1:0-2257 GCA_031370985.1 Acidimicrobiales bacterium | reverse complement strand
CCCCGTCTCCGGCACCGGCGGCATCGCGGCCAACGGCGTGGTCGTCGGCACCGCCGGCACCACCACCGCCGGCGGCGGCTCCTCGGTGGCCACCGCCCAGGCCAACGGCGCCGCGGGCGGCGCCTCGGCCCTGACCACCAGCCCCGTCGCCACCAGCGGCGCCACCGGCGAGGCCACCGCCCAGTCGTCGGTCACCAACACCGGCAACACTGGTGCGGCCACGGCCATTGCGGTGGGTGACGGCTCGGCCACCTCGGGCAGCTCGGGCGCCACCGGCGCCAGCGGCGCCGCGGATGCCAACCCGACCGCCACCAACAGCGCCATCCTGGGCCAGGCCACCGCCACCTCCACCACCGCCACCTCAGGCACCACCGGCAACTCCGGCGCCACCGGGGCGGCCACCGCCGCCTCCAGCGCCGAGGCCACGGCCAACTCGGGCGCGACCTCAGCGGCCACCGCCACCTCAGGCATCAGCGGCGACGCCCTCAACCTCCTCGACGTGACCGCCACCGGCGGCGCCGGCGGGTCCGGCGGCATTGCCCTGCCCGTGGCCGGCAACGGCGGCGGGGCGGCCAACACCATCGGTGCCACCGTGAGCGGTGCCACCGGTGCCTTCGGCGGCTCCAGCGTCACCACCGCCCAGGCCAACGGGGCTGCCGGCGCCGGCGCCACCCTTGCCGTCACCCCCACCGCCACCTCCGGGGCCTCCGGGGCCGCGTCCACCCAGGCCACGGCCACCAACACCGGCAACACCGGCCCGGCAAGTGCCACTGCGGTGGCCAACCCCGTGGCCCGCTCGGGCGCCTCGGGCGCCACCGGCGCCACCGGAGCGGCCTCCGCCAACGCCACGGCCACCAACACCGCCCTCCTCGGCTCCATCGTCTCCACCTCCGGCGCCGCGGTCTCGGGCGGCTCGGGCCGCAGCGGTGACACCGGCGACGCGGACGCCACCGGCGACGCATCAGCAGTCGCCACCTCGGGCGCCAACGCCATCGGCGACGCCACTAGTGGCGCCACCGGCGCGGCCACCAACGTGGTGCTGGGCGCCGCGGCCACCGGCGGGGCCGGCGGCAGCGGCGGCGTGGCCCTGCCCGTCTCGGGCACCGGCGGCACCGCGACCAACACCCTCACCGTCGGCACTGTCGGGGCCACCACCGCCGCCGGCGGTTCGGGCGTGGCCACCGCCCAGGCCAACGGCGCCGCCGGCGGCACCGCGGATGCGGTCCTCACCCCGACCGCCACCACCGGCGACACCGGCAACGCTGCCGGCTCGGCCAGTGCCACCAACGGTGGCAACACCGGTGCGGCCACCGCCAACGCCACCGCCAGCCCCGTCGCCGTCAGCGGCGCCTCGGGGGCCTCTGGGGCCACGGGTGCCGCCTCCACCAACACCAACGCCGTCAGCGGCTCCACCCTGACCCTGAGCGGCATCACCGTGACCGTCCCGGCCCTGGGCACCGCCACCGCCACCTCCGGCCCGGCCACCTCGGGGACCTCCGGGCGTACCGGTGACACCGGCAACGCCTCGGCCACCGGTGCCGCCGACGCCACCGCCTCCAGCGGGGCCGTGGCCATCTCCGGTGCGCAGTCCGGTGACAGCGGCGACGCCGTCAATGTCACCGACGCCCTGGCCACCGGCGGCCTCGGCGGCGCCGGGGGCATCGCCGCCCCCGCGGCCGGCAACGGCGGCGGCGCCGGCAACGTCATCGTCGCCACTGCCGTCACCGGCGCCACCATCGCCGCCGGTGGTTCCAGCGTCACCACCGCCCAGGCCAACGGTGCCGCCGGCGGGGCGTCCACCCTCGGTGTCACCCCCAAGGCCTTCTCGGGCTTCTCCGGTGACGCCGACAGCCAGGCCAGCGCCACCAACACCGCCAACACCGGCGCTTCGAGTGCCACCTCGACCTCCAGCCCCATCGCGGTGAGCGGGGGCTCCGGTGCCTCCGGCGCCACCGGCCGGGCCGCGACCACGGCCAACTTGGCGACGGCCACCTCCGGGGCCTCGGGCATCACCGGGGCCACCGGTGACGCCACCGCCGGGGGACTGGCCGTCTCGGCCTCCAACTCCGGCGCCGTCGCCGCCAGCGACGCCGACAGCGGCGACAGCGGCACGGCCGTCAACCTCACCCTCGTCACGGCCGCCGGAGGTCTCGGCGGCGGGGGCGGGGTGGCCACCGGTGGCTCGGGCGCCGGCGGCGCCGCGGTCAACACCATCGGGGCCGTGGCTTCCTCCGGGGCCACCGGCGCGGCCGGCGGC
>JANMRJ010000317.1:0-5912 GCA_031370985.1 Acidimicrobiales bacterium | reverse complement strand
GCCCTGGGGCGACAGCAGGATGGCCTCGTCGTAGCCGGCCTTGAGGGCCTCGACCTTGGCCATCGAGGAGTTGACGTACATGCCGACGCCCTTGGCGGCCACGGGAACGGCGTTGGGGTCGTGGCGCTGCCAGGTCGAGATCTTGAGGCGCACACCATGCTTGACCCCTTCGTCGCCCAGGTAGGAGCCCCAGGGCCAGACGGCGATCGACACGTTGACCGGGCACGGCAGCGGGTTCAGCCCCATCTCGCCGTAGCCCAGGTAGACGAGGGGCCGGATGTAACACGATTCGAGATTGTTGACCCGCACCGTTTCCTTCACCGCCTCGACCAGCTGGTCGGGCGTGTAGGGGATGTCGATCAGGTACACCTTGGCGCTGTTGAACAGCCGGTGAATGTGGTCGGTCAGGCGGAAGACGGCCGGGCCCTGGCTGGTGGCGTAGGCGCGGATGCCCTCGAAGACGCCGCTGCCGTAGTGCATCGTGTGGGTGAGGATGTGGACCTTGGCGTCGTCCCAGTTGACGAGCGTCCCGTCCATCCAGATCTTGTCGACCTTCTGCAGGGGCATATTCGGCTCAGACCCTTTCTGCGACGGCGTCGCCCAATGCAACTGTTGTACCCGCCCGGCCACTGACCGCCGCGCACGCGTGCGTGACCCGGGCCGCGGCATCGGCCTCGCCCAGGAACTCGAGCATCATGGCCGCCGAGCGTATTGCCGCGAGGGGGTTCGCTGTGCCAGTGCCGGCGATGTCGGGCGCCGAGCCGTGGACGGGCTCGAAAAGCGACGGCCCGGTGCGCTCGGGGTTGAGGTTGGCCGAGGCGGCCAGGCCGATACCCCCGCTGAGGGCGCCGGCCAGGTCGGTGAGGATGTCACCGAAAAGATTGTCGGTGACGATGACATCGAACCGGGCTCTGTCGGAGACCAGGTGAATGCACGCGGCATCGACGTGGCAATAGGCCGTCGTCACGTCGGGGTGCTCGGCCGCCACCTCGTCGAACGTGCGCTGCCAAAGGTCGCCGGCGAAGGTGAGCACGTTGGTCTTGTGCACCAGCGTGAGGTGCCGGCGGGGCCGCGAGCGAGCCAGGTCGAAGGCGAAGCGCAGGCAGCGCTCGACGCCCATGCGGGTGTTGACCGAGCCCTGGGTGGCCACCTCGGCCGGCGTGCCTTTGCGGAGAAACCCGCCCTCGCCGGCGTAGGAACCCTCGGTGTTCTCCCGCACGACCGAGAAGCCGTCGAACGGCCGGAGGTTGATGTAGAGGTCCAGGGCGAAGCGCATACGCAGCAGCAGCCCCCGCTCGATCAACCCCGGTGGCACCCGGGGGTCGCCGACCGCCCCAAGCAGGATGGCGTCGAGGCCGCGCAGCTCCTCCAGCACCGAGTCGGGCAGGACCTCACCGTGGCGCAAATACCGAGCGCCGCCCAGGTCGTAGTCGACCGTGTCGAGGTCGACGCCGACGGCGCGCACGACCTTGAGGGCCTCGGCGACGACATCGGGCCCGATGCCGTCGCCACCTATGACGCCGATCTTGTAACCCACGATCTTGCTGCCTTTCAGAAACTCAGAAAATGAAAAGACCGCCCGGATGGGCGGTCGACACGCACACGCCAGGCCGGCGTGCGCTCACAGCAGTACGGGAATGGACGAGGGGAACATGCCTGTCGCCAGTCTGCCCTGCGCCTCTAGTCGGCGCAATCGGGTTCCGGGCGGACTGGACGGTAGCCTGCGCCCATGTCCGAGACCCACCTTTCGCAAGAGGCCCATGACCGGCTCAAGGCCGAGTTGGAGGACCTGACCACGCGAGGGCGGGTCGACATTGCCCAGACCATCGAGATCGCCCGGGAACTGGGTGACCTCAAGGAGAACGCCGACTACCACGCGGCCCGCGACGACCAGGGCCGGATGGAAGCCCGCATCCGCCAGCTCCAGTTCCTGGTCGACAAGGCGGTGATCGTCGATGGCTCCCAGGGCTCCGACATCGTGGCCGCCGGCGTGGTCGTGGCCCTGCGCTACGAGGGTGACGACGACGCCGATCGTTTCCTGGTCGGCTCGATCGAGGAGCGCAGAGCCGATGTCGCCGTCGTCTCGCCCGCGTCCCCGCTCGGGCTGGCGCTGCTCGGCCACCGCAAGGGCGACGTGGTGTCCTACCAGGCGCCCGGCGGCAACTTGCAGGTGGAAATCGTCGACATCGAGACATAACAGAACAACATGAGATAGCATGATCGGTATGAAACGAACCGGCGTGATAGCCCTGCTGTTCCTGCTTGCCACCTCCGCGTGCACCTCGAAGTCGGCGCCGGCCACCGCCGCCGCACCAGGCGGTCAGGAGGTGGCCACGGTCAACCGCATCCTCACCGGCCTCGACGGCGTGATCGGCGACTTGCAACGCACCCTCGTCCGAGACCGCCGCATCACCGCCGATGTCACCGACCGCCTGAAGGCCCTCTACACCGGCCCTGAGCTGCTCAACCAGATCGACGCCTTCCGAGCCGATGTCACCGGCGGCCTCGTCGGCTACAAGAACCCGCCGGGGAACCGGGTCACGACGGTGCGCCGGCTCATCACCGCCAGCCCCATCTGCATCTTCGTCGAGGTCAGCCGCAACTACGGGCCGATCACCGATGGGCCGGCACCCCCGCCGTCGACGCTCTACGTGGTGCTGGTCACCAAGACCGAGGCCGACGACCCCAAGGCCCTCAACCCGACCCCGTGGGCCATGCTCTACGACGGCGTGCAGGCCGACGGCACTCAGCCGGAGGATGTCTGCCGCTGAAGGGCGGCGGCGATGGCCGCTGCGGCGTCGGTCACCGCGCCAGCGTAGCGCCGGCCGGGTGACCGAGTGGTGCGCTCGACGGGCCCCGACACCGATACCGCGGCGACCGTCGTGCCCTCCGCGTCACGAATGGGCGCGCTCACCGACGCCACGCCCCGCTCGCGCTCCTCCACGCTCTCGGCCCACTCGCCGGCCTCGCCCCAGAGGACTCTGCCGGCCGAACCGACATCGAGGGGCAACGACATCCCGACCGGCACGATGGTCCGCAGCCCGTGCGGTGACTCCATCGACGCAACGCACAGCCGGCGGTCGCCCCGCCGCACGTAGAGCTGGGTGCTCTCGCCGGTGGCGTCTCGAAGCGCCTCCAGAGCCGGCCGGGCCAGCGCCGGCAGGTCGAGGCCGGTCAGGCGGGGACCGAGGACGAACCGGCCGGCGCCGTCGCGACCCAGCAGCCGGTGCACCTCCAGGGCCATCGCCAGGCGGTGGGCCGTGGCCCGGCTCAGCCCGGTGACCTCCACCAGGCCGGCGAGGCTCCGCGGGCCGCCCTCGACCGCATCAAGCACGGAAATCGCCTTGTCCAGCACGCCGATCCCGCTTACAGTGTCCACATGGAGAGATTAGCGTCTCATGATGTGAGACAGCAACCCAGAACCATGAACGACAAGCTGTGGGACAGCCATGTCGTCCACGCCGCCGAGGGCGAGCCCGACCTGCTCTACATCGACCTCCACCTGATCCACGAGGTCACCACGCCCCAGGCCTTCGAGGGCCTGCGCATGGCCGGCCGCACTGTCCGCCGGCCCGACCTCACCGTGGCCACCATGGACCACAACACCCCCACGATCGGCCTCGACCTGCCGCTAGCCGACCCCATCTCGGCCAAGCAGATCGAGACGCTGGCCACCAACTGCGCCGAGTTCGGCATCACCCTCTACCCGATGGGCCACGCCAGGCAGGGCATCGTCCACATCATCGGCCCCGAGCAGGGGCTGACTCAGCCCGGCATGACCATCGTCTGCGGCGACAGCCACACCTCCACCCACGGGGCGTTCGGGGCGCTGGCCTTCGGCATCGGCACCAGTGAGGTCGAGCACGTCCTGGCCACCCAGACCCTCCCCCAGCGCCGGCCGGCCAACATGGCCGTCACCATCGACGGTGAGCTATCCGCCGGCGTGTCGGCCAAGGACATCATCCTGGCCCTGATCGGCCGCATCGGCACCGGTGGCGGCGTCGGCCACGTCATCGAGTACCGGGGCGAGGCTATCCGGGCCATGTCGATGGAGGGCCGCATGACGATCTGCAACATGTCCATCGAGGCCGGCGCCCGCGCCGGCATGGTGGCGCCCGACGAGACCACGTTCGCCTGGCTGAAGGGCCGCTCCCATGCGCCGGCCGGCGCCAACTGGGACATCGCACTCGACCATTGGCGCGGTCTGCCCACCGACGAAGGGGCCGTGTTCGACAAGGAGGTGGTGATGGATGTCACCACGCTCCACCCCCATGTGTCCTGGGGCACCAACCCGTCGCAGGTCGTGGCCATCGACGGTGCCGTGCCCAACCCCGACACCATCGCCGATGCCGGCCAGGCCGAGTCGGCCCGCCGGGCCCTTGCCTACATGGGCCTGAGCGCCGGCACGCTCATGCGGGAGGTAGCAGTCGACACGGTGTTCATCGGTTCCTGCACCAACTCCCGCATCGAGGACCTGCGGGCCGCAGCCGGCGTGGTCGACGGTCGCCACGTCTCCGCCGGCATGCGGGCCATGGTGGTCCCCGGCTCTATGCAGGTGAAGGCCGACGCCGAGGCCGAGGGCCTCCACCGCATCTTCACCGCCGCCGGCTTCGAGTGGCGGGCGGCGGGCTGCTCGATGTGCCTGGGCATGAACCCCGACCAGCTCGCACCGGGCGAGCGCTGCGCCTCCACGTCGAACCGCAACTTCGAGGGCCGCCAGGGCCGGGGCGGGCGCACCCACCTGGTCTCCCCCGCCGTCGCCGCCGCTACGGCCATCGCCGGCCATTTCGCCACCCCGGAGGATGTTCGCTGATGGAGCCCGTACGCACGATCACCGGCACTGCAGTCCCGCTGAGGCGGGCCGATGTCGACACCGACCAGATCATCCCGTCCGACTGGCTCAAGCGCGTCGAGCGCACCGGCTTTGGCCAGGGGCTGTTCTCGGAGTGGCGCACTGACCCCGGGTTCGTCCTCAACCAGCCCGCCTACCGGGGCGCTGCCGTCCTGGTCACCGGGCCGAACTTCGGCACCGGCTCGTCGCGGGAGCACGCGGTGTGGGCCCTCCAGGACTACGGCTTCGCCGCCGTCGTCTCCCCCAGCTTCGCCGACATCTTCCGCACCAACTGCACCAAGGCCGGCATGCTGCCCGTCCAGGTCGACGCCGGCGTGGCCGAGGCCCTGATGGCCGCCATCGAGGCCGACCCTACGGTCGTGGTGACCATCGACGTGGAGACCCGCACCGTCGTGGCCGCGGCGGCCGGTGTGTCCACCACGTTCCCCCTCGACGACTTTACCCAGTGGCGGTTCTTGGAAGGCCTCGACGACATCGGGCTCAGCCTGCGCAACGAAGCCAAGATCTCCGACTACGAGGCGGCGCGGCCGGCGTGGATGCCGCGGCTCGTTGGGGTGGCCACGCCGTGACCGGCCCGGGCGGCCGGTCCAGTGGCACTCACGGGGCGGGAGCCCCGTGACCGGCCCGGGCGGCCGGTCCAGTGGCACTCACGGGGCGGGAGCCCCGTGATCCGACATCTCTCCGCCGAGGAGGTCCGGCCCCTCCGCCAGGTCGTCCTGCGCCCCGGCCAGGCGTCGGAGTCCTGCGTGTACTCGGGCGACGACCTGCCGGACACCCTCCACCTGGGCGCGCTCGACGACGCCGGCCGGGTGGTCGGCATCGCCTCGCTCTACCGGGAGGACCGAGCCGGCGGCCCCGCCGGCGGCTGGCGCCTCCGCTGGATGGCCACCGACCCCGCCGTCCGGGGCGCCGGCCACGGCGCCGCGGTCCTGGACGCGTCGATCAACCATGTCGCTGGCGAGGGCGGCTCGGAGCTGTGGTGCAACGCCAGGATGGCGGCGGTCGGCTTCTACCGGCGGGCGAGCTTCGAGGTGGTGAGCGACGAGTTCGAGGTGGAGGG
>JANMRJ010000309.1:0-2897 GCA_031370985.1 Acidimicrobiales bacterium | reverse complement strand
CTGGTCGCCACGCCCGAGGGCCGGGCCGACCCCTACCCCCGCTACGCCGCCTTGCGGGCCGTGGCGCCCGTCCACCGCAGCACCTTCGGCTTCTGGGCCCTGAGCCGCTACGACGATTGCCAGCAGCTCCTGCGCCACCCGAGCGTCGGCAAGGACTTCTCGGGGGCGATGAACTCGATGGGTTTGAGCGACGCCCAGCGGACGGTCCAGGACCGCTTCCGTAAGGACCGTTCCAACATGCTGGTGACCGACCCCCCCGACCACACCCGCCTGCGGGGCCTGGTCAGCCGGGCGTTCACGCCGCGGACCGTGGAGGCCCTCCGGCCGCGCATAGTGTCGATCGTCGACGACCTGCTCGACGGCTTCGCCGCCCAGGCGGAGGTCGATGTCGTCGACGCTCTGGCCTTCCCGCTGCCCATCACCGTCATCGGCGACATGCTCGGCGTGCCGGCCGAGGACCGGGTTGGGCTCCGCCCGCTGGTCCGGGCCGTCACCGCGGTTCTGGAGCTGGCCATCACACCCGACGACCTGGCCGCGGCCGACATCGCCGACACACAGCTGGGCGCCTACTTCGCCGGCCTGGTCGCCGAGCGCCGGGCCCGCCCGCAGGACGACATGCTCACCAAGCTGATCGAGGCCGAGGACAAGGGCGACCAGCTGACCGAGCACGAGCTGATCTCCACGGTCATCCTGCTGTTCGCCGCCGGCTTCGAGACGACGACCCACCTGATTGGCAACGGCGTGCTGGCCCTCCTGCGCAACCCCGACCAGCTGGCCCGCCTCCGGGCCGACCGCACGCTGGTCCGGCCGGCCGTCGAGGAGCTGCTGCGCTATGACAGCCCGGTCCAGCTGGCCGTCCGCACGGCGTACGAGGACATAACGATCGGGGGCTCCTCGATCCCCGCCGGCAGCGTCGTCCTAGCCCTCGTAGGCGCAGCCAACCGCGACCCTGCCCGCTTCACCGATCCCGAGCAGCTCGATGTCGGCCGCGACGAGGGGCCGCCGATGAGCTTCGGCGGTGGCATCCACTTCTGTCTCGGCGCCGCCCTGGCCCGCCTCGAGGGCCAGATCGTCGTCGACCGCCTGCTCGACCGCTTCGCCACCATGGAGCTGGCCGGCGGCCCGCCCGCCTACCGGGACAGCCTCACGCTCCGGGGCCTGACGTCGCTCCCGGTCCGCTTCTCGGCCTGAGGGGCGCTGGGGCAGAAGCCAAATTACTCGTCCCGGCCGAGAGCAAGGTCCTCGATTTCGAGCCCTAGTTGATTCACTACCTGGTATTGGATCACCCAGTCACTCACGGCGAAGTGCTCACTTATGGGCCGAATGTCGTCAGCGGCGATAGGGTCGTCGCTGTCCGATCCTAGCAACTCTCGCACACCGTTCGCAGGCGCCAATAGCTCGGCCGCGAACGCTCTCTCGGCCTGCTGCTTCGGGGTTCGTGCCGAGGTGACAAGGAACTCTCCTGCATCAGCGTCACTCAGGAACCTCCACAAGGCACGTGCGGCTGCGAACCGCTCCTGTTCGTCACCCTTGGGCTCGGCCAGTGCCACCATTCGTCCATCGGCGGCGGTTCTTGCGCCTAGCCCTTGCAACGATCGAGACACTCGCGTGAAGTGTTCGACCGCCACCCATCTGCGAACGTCGAAGGATTCGATCAGTGGGACATGGAGGGCAGCGCGGAACTGTCGGGCGTCCTGAAGTCCCTTTTCCCACGGTTGTCGCTGTGGTGTCGAAGGACCGTGTGACAGAGCCGGAAGCGTGTCAGTGGCGCGGTCACTCTCGACAACGACCTTCCGGAGAGATTGGACCCAAGCGGCCTCGTCCCTGAGTTGTCCGGGCGTCGCTGCGTCCAAGAAGTCGTCGAGCAGGGTTGCAGATAGTTGTGCTGCAGACTCAAGGATCAGCTCTGCGACATCGGGCGGTGTCGCGAACGGATCGAGTCCAAGCCGCGCCGCGGCAATGCAGAACTCGACTTCGTCACTGTCCAAGTTCTGGAGTTCGCCCCACTCCCGTGCGAGGGCCGTTCCGGGCACACCCTCCTCGTCCAGGCGTGTTAGGACGGCGTCCACAAACGCGACGAGCGATTGCTCGAATGTCGATCGATCGATCTCCGTCCGTCCCGTCGACATGAAGCGCACCCGCCAGCCGGGCACGAGGTTTCGGTCCCGCTGCCAAGCGACAATGAACCTGTCCTTCATGGGAATCAATGTGAGATCAGGCCACGGGAGTCCGTCGCCGACCGCTCGCAGATTGTGATGCATGAGCCAGGACGACCGACCTTCGGACATCCGGAGTCGGCTGCGAAAGCTCCAGTCGCGCTCTGGAAGATAGCCCGGCCGCGCGTGAGCCTTCAGGTACCACCAGTTGTACGCAATCCATTCAGCCAGGGGATACAGAGGCAGGTAAACGGAGCGGCGGACGGAGCCTGAGGCAACATCCTCCACCTGGGTGAGGGACTCGTCGCCACAGAGGATCGAAAGTCGCGCCCAAGTGGCTTGGAGTTCTGCCGCAGTGACTCCCTTGGCGGCTTCCCATTCGAATTCGAAATTGAGAACAGCCGGATTGTCCATCACAGCCAGCTCGGAATTTCATCGGGCTTCAACGGGTAGCCCTTATAGACGCCCTGCTCACGGTTCGAGAGGCGGGCCTCAAAACAACGATTGTTTTGTCGAGGCCCCGCAGCTGACAGGTAGTCCTTGTGCTCAGCGCTGCCGTGGTAGGACGTGCGGCTTGCTAGCACGGCAACGTCGATGCCAGCCGGCGCGTCGACTCTCTCTGGTCGCATTGGACGATGGCGCTTCGGCGCTCGCACGGTGCTCCTAGTCGGCTTCTCACATTGCGTTGGTGCGGTCAGCGTAGTAGCGCCATCACTTGCTGAGCCGCCCGGGTACCTACTC
>JANMRJ010000308.1:0-1674 GCA_031370985.1 Acidimicrobiales bacterium | reverse complement strand
CGCTTCGGCGGTCACCTCACCCGGCAGCAGGCGCCGGCCGACGCCGGCGGCCACGCACGCCTCGGCGTTGTGGAACTGGTTGGCCCCCTGGGGCAGGACAAGCAGTGGCAGGCCGTGGGCCAGGATCGCCAGGATGGCGGTGCCGCCCTGGTTGACGACCGCGTCGCAGTAGGGAAGGAGGAGCGACTGCTGGATGAACCGCTCGACGTGGACGTGGTCGGGCTGCGGCCCGAAGTCGGCGGGGTCGTTGTCGGTGCCGATGGTCAGGATCGCCGTCACCGGCTCGGTGCGTAGCGCGTCGAGGACGGCGGCAAACACGTCGCGCGCTTTGGCGTTGAAGACGGTGCCGAGGCTGACGTAGACGACCGGCCGGTCGGCGGGCAGGTCGCGCACCCACGTCGGCAATGCCTCACCCTCGGCGCCGGGCTCCATGGTGGCGTTCTGGACCTGGTGAGCGACATCGACGCCGGCGATCTCGGCCGACTGCAGACTGGGCGGAGCAACGTCGATGTAGAGGTAGCGGTACAGGCCGCCGAACGGGCCAACGTCCACACCGTGCCGGCGGGCGAGGGCCGCCAGCGTCTCGCCGGCCAGCCGGGCCATGGCCCGTGGCCGCATGATCCCCACGCTCTGGTCGGCCCACGGGATGCCGGCGGCCGCGGCGACGACTGGGCCGGCGAACTCGGTCTCGTCGTGGACCAGGAGGTCGGGCGTCCAGCCCTCGACCACCTCCATCAGGTCGGCGGCGCGAGCGGGCGCGGCCACGCCGGCCAGCATGCGGGGCACGAACTGCTCGAAGCGCTCCATAGCGACGAGGGCGTCCTGCTCCGGGTATGCCTCACGGGCGGCCGCCATCTGCCGGGCCAGGGACAGCCCGGCGGGGAAGGCGGCGAAGCCGGTGCGCTCGATATGGGGGCAGAAGTCGGCGGCGGTGGCGAACGCCACCTCGTGGCCCGCCTTGGTCAGTCCCTGGGCGAGGGCCAGCATGGGGTTGAAGTGGCCGTGGCCCGGCAGGCACGTGCACAGGACCTTCACCATCCGGACACTATGCGTGGTCGGGGCTGACGACTTCGAACCAACGTCACGCTGCCCACGGGCTCCTCGGCTGCCCTCCGCTACATGCGGGACCTGTTCGGCAACGTTTCGGGATCGCCGACGACCGAGCGCGGCCGACCCTTCAGCTCTCACGGGCGGGTGTTGGAACCGGGCTGCTCGGCGTCGGAGCCGGCCGTAAAGCACCCACCACCGAACGGTGACCGCTGATAAGAGCACGGCCAGAACCAGCGCCCACCAGGCCCAGAAGGTCCATAGGTGACCCGGCGGACCATCGAGGAGCTACGACAGCACCTGGAGCCCGGCGACGTTGGTTGGCTGGCCCGCCGGCGCCGGCGGCAGGCGGCGCAAGACCTGGCCGCGCGAGTGAGCGAGGCGGAGGCGGCACAGGCCTTGGCCCACGCCCTGGCCGACGACATCGACGACGAGGTGACCGCAATTGCTGGCGCTGCTCTTGCTGGCGTCACCGAGCCCAATCCCATCGACGCGGTGTGCGCGGTGTGGGCCAAGACCCGCAGCCCGGCCCTGGCCAAGTTGCTGGTGGCTCACGGCTGGGTGGCGTCGGGCCCCGCCGAGCTTGCCGTGTTGAGCGCCCTCAAGGCGGGCCGGGAGCCGACCTTG
>JANMRJ010000298.1:0-3180 GCA_031370985.1 Acidimicrobiales bacterium | reverse complement strand
AGCTTGCCGGTCGCCTCAAGTTGTCGCACTACGTCCGCCACGACATCCATGACCGCGTCGGGGGTAGCCGGGTGCGGCGTTGGGATGCGGATCCGGTCGGTCACGAGCTGCCCGCTGGCGAGATCCACCACGGCGGCTTTGATGCCCGTGCCGCCGATGTCGATGCCGAGAGCCCGGCCGGTCAGGCGCGCCGTGGGTTGCGGGACGCTGGCATACTCGTTCGCCGAGGCAGGCCGTTCGTTGCTCATGCTCACGAGCATACGCCCGCAGTCGGCAACGATCCTCCGTGGGGGCCAACACGACCAGGGTTCCACACGAGTAGCATCGTCGCGTGGATGACGACGATCTCCGGCTCCGCAATCTCACCTATCGGCGCTTCGTCGAGCTCGGCCGCGCGCCGACCGCCGCCGAGGTGGCCGATCTGATGGCCGCTCCGATCGAGGACGTCCATGCGGGCTGGCGACGACTCCACGAGGCGCACGCACTCGTTCTGGATCCCGATCTGGCCGAATTGCGGATGGCCAACCCGTTCTCGGCCAGCCCCACCTCCTTCCGGGTCGAGGCAGCCGGTCGGTCGTGGTACGCCAATTGCGCGTGGGATGCGTTCGGCATCGGGGCCGCGCTCCACGTGGACTGCGTCATCCAGACCACGTGCCCAGATTGCGGCGAGGCGCTCCGGGTGACCGTCACGGACGCTCACCCCGATGACGACCACCCTGTGTTCCACGTTCTCGTCCCGGCGGCCCGGTGGTGGGCCGATATCGGGTACACGTGAGGCACGATGCTTCTCTTCCGGTCGGAAGAGCACGTCACCAACTGGCTCGCCGGGCGCACCCCGGGGACAACGATCAGTGTCGGCACCCTGTGCGATCTGGCCTATGCCTGGTGGAGCAACCGACTTGACCCGGACTGGCGGCCCCGCACCCGTGACCAGAACCAGGCGATCCTCGACAGCCTCGGCCTGACGGGCCCCTTCTGGACCTTGCCCTGAGCTGGGAGGTCAGGCTCGGTCGATCGGTCTGACGGTCACCCCCAGCTGCTCGAGCAGGAATGCGAACTGGTCGGCGAGGAGACTCACCGTCTCGTCAAGCGACGAACCCATGCCATGACCGGCCTTGTCGGTCGTACGAAGGAGGACCGGCCGGCCCGATGACGAAGCCGCCTGGAGTCGGGCGGTCATCTTGCGCGAGTGGTAGGGGTCGACCCGCGGATCGTTGGCGCCGCTCGACAGCAGCACCGCCGGGTAGTCGACGCCGTCGCGCACCCGGTGGAACGGCGAGTAGGCATGGAGCGCCTCGAACTGGGCCGGATCCTTGGTCGAGCCGAACTCGGTGACGTTGAACGCGCCGTTGTCGTCGAGCTCGACACGCAATCCGTCGAGCACCCCGACGTCACAGGCGACCGCACGGAAGAGTTCCGGCCGCTGGGTCAGGACGGCTCCCATCAGCAGGCCACCGTTCGAAGCGCCCATGATCGCCAATCTGTCGGGCGTCGTGTAGCCGGCGCTGACGAGGTGCTCGGCACAGGCGATGAAGTCGTCGAAGACGTTCTGCTTGCGGGTCAGATTCCCGGCCCGGTGCCACGTGTCACCGTACTCGCCGCCGCCTCGGATGTTGGCGGCAACGTAGACGCCGCTCTGCTCGAGCCAGGCAAGGAGGGCCGGGTTGAATCTCGGTACGAGGCTCAAGCCGTAACCACCGTAGCCGTATAGCAGCATCGGACCACGCCCGTCCAGCCTGGTATCGCTGGCGCGCAGGATCGACATCGGGATCCGTGTCCCATCGCGCGACGTCGCGAACTCGCGGGTGACCACCACGCCCGAGTGGTCGGCTGACGAGGTCATGCGGATCGCGGTCGGGCGATTCTCACCTGTCCCGGCGTCCCAGCGATGGAAGGTCTCCGGCGTCACGTAGCTGACGGAGCCGAACATGATCTCGTCGCCGGTCATCCGCACGAGCGCACGGACCGTCGAGATCGGCGGGGTCGTTGCCGTCGCCACCGGCCGCCCGGCATGGTCGAACGCGTGAAGTTGCGAAGGACCTCCCTCGATGTAGGCGACGTAGAGGCGCGCGTCGGTCACGGTCCATTCATCGATCGACCCCCCGGCCTCGGGCAGCACGATCTCTGCTTCGGCAAGGGCCGGCTGGTCGAGCGGAAGGCGAAGGATTCGCCCGTTCGGCGCACCGGCGAGGCTGCGCAGCCAGATGGCACCGTCCGGTCCGAACATCCCGCCGACGACATTCTCGTCGGCCGTCGAGAGCTGCCGCCAGCCATCGGCCGACCAGAGCCAGAACGCATGGTCTCCCCCATCGCCGTGGGCCACACTCGCGAGGACCTGCGATCCGTCAGCCGACGCGGTCATGTGGACCTCGGCGATCCGCGGAAACTCGACGCCGATCGAGTATCGATCTTCGGACACCGGTCGACCCAACTCGTGCCGCCAGACCTGCTGATGGAAGTTCAGGTCGGCGGCGGCGCGCTCCCCGGGGCGGGGGTAGCGGGTGTAGAAGAGCGCCGTCGACCCCTCGAGCCAGGCGACACTCCCACCGGCCGTCCCGTACTGCACCCGCGGGATCACGTCGCCGGTCTCGACCCCGGTCGCGACATCGAACACGTGGAGCGTCCCGTCCTCGCTGCCACCGGTCGAGAGCGAGACGGCGACGAGCCGACCATCGAGCGAAGGGACGAACCAGTCGATCGCCGTGGCGCCGGTCGGGTCGAGGGCGTTCGGGTCGACGACGACGCGTTCGCTCGAGAGGTCATCCGGATCGGCGATCACCACGAGCAGGCTCTGCTGGAGGGGCGGCTGGAACTTGATGGCGAAGAGGCGCCCTTCGACATACTCCGTCGGCAGGTAGCGGGGCGCGTCGCCGATGAGGTGGCGGATCCGCTCGCGCAGGAGGTCCAGCGACGGCAGTCCGTCGAGGTAGGAGCGGGCCGCCGCGTTCTGGACGGCGCTCCAGGCCGCGACCTCGGGGTCGGATCCGTCTTCCAGCCAGCGATAGTCGTCGGTCACCGCGACCCCGTGATGAACATCGATGATGGGGCGCTTCGCGGTGACCGGAAGCCGGGCGGTCGTCATGGTGCACGAGTGTCGATGGATACCGGGTCGACGTAGCCCATATATTCCACCACGGTCCTATAGCCGAGCCGCTCGTAGATCCGGTAGCCCATCTTGCT
>JANMRJ010000292.1:0-1938 GCA_031370985.1 Acidimicrobiales bacterium | reverse complement strand
ACCTCCACGCCGGCCACATTGGCCAGGTCGGTCTCGAGCCGCCAGAAGCCGTAACGGGCGACGAGCCGGCCGTCGGCGACATCAACCCCCGTCCGGGCCTCGGTGACGCCGAAGGCGAGGGCCATGGCGCGGTAGAGGGGGCTGAAGGCGAAGTTGAAGGTCACGGGCCCACTCTTACCCGTGCTCGCCGGGGTAGAACTGCGCGGGATGCATGACGACGCCACGGATCACCTCTACGGGCTCGACCCGACTGACTTCGTCCTCGCCCGCAACGAGCTGGTCAAGCGGCTGCGCAAAGAGGGCGACAAGGCCGGCGCCGCCGAGGTGGCGAAGCTGAAGCGGCCGTCGCCGGCGGCGTGGGCGGTGAACCAGCTTGCCCGCCGGCGCCGGGGCGATCTCGAGGAGGTTGTGCGCCTGGGGGAGCAGCTGCGGGCGGCCCAGGATCTCGCGCTGGCGGGCGGTGAGCCCGGCGATATGCGCCAGGCCGGGCGAACCCGCCGCGAGGCGGTGTCGCGGCTGGCGGGACTGGCCGAGGCCCTGTTCGGCGAGCGGGGCGGGGGCGGCGCGGCCCACGCCGGCGAGGTGGCGGCGACGCTCGATGCCGCATCGCTGGACGCCGACGCCGGCGCTACGGTCATCGCCGGGCGGCTGACGGAGGGTCTCCGGCCACCGTCGGGGTTCGACGGCGTTGTGGCGCCCCGGCCGCCGTCGGGGTTCGGCGTGGTTGACGGCGTTGTGGCGCCCCGGCCGGCGCCGGACGAGGCCGGCGATGCTGAACCGTCCCAGCCGATTGCCGAGCGACCGAGTGCGGAGGCCCCGGCGCCGGCGCCGGCGCCGGCCAAGCCCGACGAGCGGGCCCTGCGGTCGCGGCGGGAGGCGGAGGAGGCCGTGGTCGAGGCCCGCCGGCGGTGGGAGGAGCGCTCGGCCCAGGCGCGTTCGGCCGTCGAGCGGGTCGCCGAGTGTCGGCGGGCGGTGGGGGAGTCGGAGGTCGATGTCGCCCGGCTGGAGGACGAGCTGGCCGGAGCGCAGCGCCGGCTGCGGGAGGTGGTGCGCGACGCGGAACAGGCCGAGGACGCCGCGTCACGAGCCGAGGACACCACGTCGAAGGCGTCCCGCGACCTGCGTGTCGCGGACCAACGTCTGCACGAGGTCACGGGGGAGCGCTAGACCTGCCGGCGTGCGACGCCGCCGACCGGTAGCGCTCGCAATTCGCGTATTTTTGCGTACAAGACGGGAGCCGGCGGGCGGTCAGGGCTTCTCGAACGACATGACTGCCTCGACCAGCGTGCGTACGCCGAAGCCCGTGCCGCCCTTTTGGACGTAGCCGTCGTCCTCCTCGCTGCGGGCGGGGCCGGCGATGTCGAGGTGGGCCCAGGGGATGTCGCCCACGAACTCCTTGAGGAACAGGCCGGCGGTGAGGGCGCCGCCATAGCGGCCGCTGCCGATGTTCTTGATGTCGGCGACATCGGAGTCGATCTGCTTGCGGTAGTCCTCGGGGAGGGGGAGGGGCCACACGTCCTCGCCGGCGCGGGCTGCGGCCCGGCCGACCTGGTCAATCCAGCCCTGGTGGTTGCCCATGAGGCCGGCGATCTTGCGGCCCAGGGCGACGATGCAGGCGCCGGTGAGGGTGGCGATGTCGAGAATGGCGTCGACCTCGTCCTCCACGGCCAGCGAGAGCCCGTCGGCCAGGACCAGGCGCCCCTCGGCGTCGGTGTTCAGCACCTCGACCGTCTTGCCGTTGCGGATGGTGAGCACGTCGCCCGGCTTCAGGGCCGCGCCGCCGGGCATGTTCTCGGTGGTCGGGATGATGGCGATCACCTTGACGGGGGGGGCCAGGGCGGCGATCACCGACATGGCGCCCAGGACGGCCGCCGCTCCCGACTTGTCGGTCTTCATCGTCTCCATGCCCTCGGCCGTCTTGATGGAGAGGCCGCCGGA